>VBKX01000307.1 GCA_005879435.1 Deltaproteobacteria bacterium | reverse complement strand
TCGGATTTGGATCGGGGACATCGACGGTTGAGTCGCGCGCTCAGATATATCAAGGCGGCGATGGGCGGAAGATACTCGAATTCACCACGCATTCGGATAGCGGTATGATGCCGGGTGCGGCGGCGACGCTTGGCGCAGGCGCGGCAGTTCAGGGCGGTGTCACCGCGGGGATGGTGGTTGCCAATACGGCCATCTCGGGCGTCAAGACTTACAATTCGGACGTGGCGCGGATGGCCGCTGCGAGCGGCGACCAAGTCGTGCGCTACCTATCCGAGTTCTTCGCCCAGCAAGGTTGGATCCGTTCTGATCAGGTGCGCAAGGCGCGGATCGCGTACTGAGCCGTCGCGCATCTGTCGACGGCTAATAAGAAATCGTTCTTTGCGTTCTTGGGAAGTAAATCATGAGTCGAACCAAAACTATCTCGCGCAAAGGCGCAAAGGACGCCAAGAGAGCCCCGTCATTAGGGCGCGCTGGAGACATCGCCCCGTGAAAATCGCATTACGTATTCTCGTCGGAGTTATCGTTACGGCGATGACGATTTGGGGTGCGGCAATGCTTTATTTCTCGCCACTGCTGGCGGAAAGTTGGCGACCGCTTGCTGCCGGCGCTTATGCGGCGATCACGCTTCTTGCTTTTCTATTTCTCCCGCGGCGCCGGCGCACGCTGCTCGGTTCCGTCGTCGCATTTGCCGTCCTCGTGGTTTTGTACTTTCAGATTCCGGCTTCGAACGATCGTGACTGGGAGGCGGAAGTAGCAAATCTGCCCTATGCAACGATCAACGGCGACAGGATTACGATCCACAACATAAGAAATTTCGAATATCGCAGCGAGAGCGATTTCGATCCGCGCTGGGAAACCCGCACCTACGATCTCAACAAGCTCGATTCCGGGGACATTATCGCGGTGTACTGGGCCGGCAAGGCGATCGCTCACGTAATGGTGAGTTTTGGCTTCGCAGGGAAGGATTACCTAACAGTTTCGATCGAGACGCGCAAAGAGAAGGGCGAGAGTTATTCGACCCTGGCGGGTTTTTTCAGACAGTATGAACTCTATTACGTCGTCGCCGACGAGCGCGACGTCGTGCGGGTGAGGACCACCTACCGTCAACCCCAGGAGGACGTCTATATCTATCGGGTCAACGGACCGCTTAAGAACCTGCGGCGGGTGTTTCTCGATTATATCCAGTCGATGAACGACCTGCGCGAGCGGCCGAGTTACTACAATACCCTTACGACCAACTGCACAACCAGTATATTGTTTCACACGCGGATGAACCCGGAGTCGCCGCCCATGTCTTGGAAAGTCTTGCTGAGCGGATACCTGCCGGACTACCTGTATGACCTGGGTCGCCTCGACACGGCGCGGCCGTTTGCCGAACTGGAAAAACTTTCGTTGGTGAACGGGCGCGCTCACGCAGCCGATCGCGATCCGGCTTTTTCTCAACGCATTAGAGAGGGCTTGCCAAACCCAAGAGTCATGCCATGAAATTATCCAGAATTCGTAGATCTTTGCCCCAGGGAATAGAGTTTCTTACAGCTGTTGCGTTCTTATGCTTCGCGGCAGGTTGCGCCACGCCGATCGGCGTCAATCACGTCGATCGCACCGTCGCCTATCAATCGTTCGCCGCCAATGCGATATCGGCCGAGAGGGCAAGCTCTTTTTCGGCGCGCGAGCTGATCAATTTTAACCTTTACCAGGAATTCGAAGACAATCCTAACAAGGCGCTTGCCGATCTGCATTCGGGTTTGGCGCCGAACGGCGATGAGGATCGCATTTTCGCCTTGGCCGAGCTGTCTTTTCTTCACGCCCAGAACAGCGGTGAGCGATCCTATTATCTGGCGGCAGCCGTGTATGCTTACGCATTTGTTATTCCCGGGAAGCGAGGCACGCCGCCCCGGGGAATCGACCCGCGACTGCGGTGGGCGGTGGATTTCTACAATCAGGCGCTTACGCAAGCGGCCAAGTCGGACGAAGGCGCGTATGCCATCCCGATGGGCGGCAAGTTCAAGCTGCCCTTTGGCGAGCTCACGGTCGAATTCGACGAACGCGATCTCATATGGGCCGGCTTCCGCATGAAGGATTTTGTTCCCGCGGCAGACCTCGAGGTGCGCGGTTTGCGAAATCGCTACCGAACCCCCGGCATCGGCGCGGCTCTCGCCGCATCGATCGAGCCGCTCGAGGGGGAGGCCGGCAAACAGTCCCTGCGTATTCCACCCCGGCTAAAGATTCCGGTGACGGCGTTTCTGCGGCTCGACGATCCACGCGCGGCATTGGCTTCGGGAAAGTTGCACGGCAAGCTGGAATTTTACACTCCGGACTCCGCAAGATCGCTCAAGATCGAAGGCGTCGAAGTTCCGATCGAATACGAAACAACTTCGGCCCTCGCCCTGTCCCTGGAAGGGGCGCCGGTTTGGGATTTCGAGCTCGCTGGTTTTCGCTCCGGCGACTTCGCCATCAGCGGCGCAAATTTGCGGGAAGGACTGTTCATGCTCCACCCGCACAAGGCCGGCCGTATCCCGGTCGTGCTCGTGCACGGTACAGCATCGAGCCCGGCGCGCTGGGCCGAGCTCATCAACGAATTGGAGAACGATCCAAGGTTTTGGGAAAATTACGAGATCTGGCTGTTCATGTACAACACCGGCAATCCCGTCGCCTATTCGGCGATGCTCCTGCGCGACGCTTTGGCGAAAGTTGTCAAGGAGCTCGACCCCGACGATAAAGACCCG
>VBKX01000041.1:10756-13862 GCA_005879435.1 Deltaproteobacteria bacterium | reverse complement strand
AGCGATCTTGCCCTGTCGGCAGCGTCAGCCGAAGGGTTGCGACGCGCGTCGAGGCCAAAGCGTACGTTGCCAAAAACCGTACGCCAGGCAAAAAGCGACTTGTTGTATTCATGAAAGAGCAGAACCAGATTCGCCGGAGGACCGGCGACTTCTCTGCCGTTGACAATCACTTGCCCCGAGCTTGGCGGCAACAGCCCGGCGATCGACATAAGCAGTGTGGTCTTGCCGCAACCGGATGGCCCGACGAAGGAAACAAACTCGCCGGCTTCGACCTGGCAGGTGATATTGCCGATGGCAACTGTGGTCTCGCCACCGGCTTGATGGTAGCTTTTCGACAGGCCTTGGACTTCGAGGATGGACACGAGAGAGTAGAGGAATTGGAGTATTGGAATGAATGGAGTACTGGAATATTGGTGGGATCAAAAGCCCATTACTCCAACACTCCAATACTCCAGCATCTTTGTCACGCCTTCGGCGCGATGTCGCTGATCACTTCCCGAGCTTTGAGGGCTCGAGTTATGAATTTATATTTTATCGTCATTACCAACCATGTCCGGATTGAGACCGGCCCACTTGATCATCGCGGCGCGGGCGCCTTCCTTATCGGCATGGATCGCGTCGATGCCGCGATTGATCGCGCGCACGAACGCCTGGGCTGTGCTCTTATTTTTCTGAATCCACTTTTCCGACGCGAACCAGCTCGCGATCAAGAATTTCGCCGTGACGTCCCCCCAGGGATTCGACAACACACGGGTCTCCGGTTTTCGCGCGGCCACCGCGGCAAAGGGTTCTTGCACGCTGATGGCGTCCACTTTGCCCGCCACGAGCGCGGGCTCCATTTGCGGAAATGGAATCTCCACGAACTTTATTTTACTCGAGGTGCCGCCGTTCTTGTCGACCCAGGCCATCGCCATCAAATGGACGATGTTGTTCAGTGTGTTAACCGCAACGGTCTTTCCTTCGAGATCTTTGGCGCTCTTGATGGAGGAATCTTTCCCGACGACGATCGCGTGCGTTTCATTGCTGCCTCTGACATTGGTCGCCCCGCCGGCGATCAGTTTAAAATCGAACCCTTCGACATAAGCCTGATATAAAGAGATGACGTTGGTCCAGCCGAACTGCAGGTCGCCCGAAGTCACGCCCTGGACGATCACCGCGCCACCGGCCATCGGCACGGTCTCCAACTCAAGGCCTTCGGCTTTGAAGAAACCTTTTTCCATCGCCACGAACATCGCCGCGTTATCGACGATCTTCATGTAACCGAGTTTGCCCTTTGCCTGCGCCCAACTGAAATCGTGCGTCACTCCTAGACTAGTTACACCTACTGTTAGCGTAGTTAGAAAATTTCGACGCGTAATCCCCATAGACTCCTCCGCAAGATTTAGGAAATCCCCCACCAGAGTTTGGTAAAATTAGCTACTTAGCCGCAAGACGTCAATAGAAATTTATCGATGGGCCTAAGACACTAAACGGACGACCAGCCGATCAAGCTGATTTGCCGGCCGGTTTCAGCGCGCTCGCGCCGGTAGGAGAAAAAGTCCTCCGTGGCGCAACTGGTGCAGGGGCCGACTTGAAAGAGCTGCTTTCCGGGCACTCCGGCGGCACGGAGAATATCTCGGTTGAGCCGGCGCAAATTGACGAACGACTTGCCTTGCTTGACCAAGACGCTGGGAGTCGTCAGTTTCCCCCATTTTTTCATCAGCGGAGCCGCAACGTCGTCTTTCACTTCGTAACAACACGGCCCAATGGACGGGCCGAGGGCGACTTCCAAATCACTCGGTTCAACACCGTATTGGTTGTTGAATATTCGCACCGTTTTGACGGCGATCCCCGCCAACGTGCCGCGCCAGCCGGCGTGGACGGCAGCAACCAACTTCTGACTGGGCGCGACGAAGAGAATCGGCACGCAGTCGGCGGTTAACACCCCGAGATAAATATCCGGCTCGCTCGTGATCATTCCATCCGCTTCGCCCGCCTCTTTGAGAGTTTTGTCTTGGACTTCGACGACGTGATCACCATGCACTTGCCGCATGGTGACGACTCGCCCGTCGTGAATGCCGACGGCGAGCTTCATATCGCAGATGTTCTGACTGACAACTTTCGGATCGTCGCCAACGCGGTAAGCAACATTCAGCCCAGCATACGGCCCGATGCTCTTGCCACCGCGCCGGCCCATGAAGCCGTGTAGCAAGCCGACATGATTCTCCCACTGAGGAACTTTAATCCGGCTGATTTCCATGCCCGATTATGGTCGGTTGCTCGAATGTGTGCAATAGTTTATGCGGTTCTGTGACTGCTGCATTTGGATAATCATTGAAATGTTCCTCGAGCTTTCTGGTTTCGCGATCGCGTCCGTTTCACGGTGGCGCGATCACAAACTTGTCATGAGTTTTGGGCTTGCCGAAAAAATTGGACGCTAGTAACCTGAGGATTGAAATGGCCGACGGCAAATACAGCGACACGCTCAGGCAACCCGGGTTTTTTGCCTTTTTCTGCACGCAGTTTCTTGGCGCATTTAACGATAACTTTCTAAAAATCGTGGTGTCGTTTGTCGCCTTGGATTTGGCAACGCAAGGTGCCGATAGTTATGTCGAGCTGATCGCTTTTCTCTTTATACTGCCGGGAGCTTTGTTCTCAGGCTACGCTGGTCATCTGGCCGACGTCTACAGTAAAAGAACTATCTTAGTAGCGGTCAAGGTGTGCGAGATCGGGATCATGCTCTTCGCACTCGCTGCATTCTTCACCGGACATATTCAGTCCATGCTCGCAGTAGTCTTTCTCATGGGGCTCCACGCCGCATTCTTCAGCCCGGCCAAATACGGCATCTTGCCGGAGATGCTTCCCGAAAGAGAGCTGTCGCGCGGTAATGGCCTACTCGAGATGAGCACCTTTATGGCGATCATTCTCGGCACTTCAGTAGGAGGCGCGATCTTTGCCGTATGGAAAGACAAGCTGCCTCTGATCGGGGTATTGATGATCGCCATCGCGGGCCTGGGCACACTTGCGAGTTTCGGGATCACTAGGGTTCGCCCATCCGGCGCCACAAAGCTCATGCGGCTCAATCCGCTGCGCGAAGTTTTCGACGGCCTGAGGCGGTTGCGGGCCG
>VBKX01000041.1:2166-10746 GCA_005879435.1 Deltaproteobacteria bacterium | reverse complement strand
CCTCTTTTTTGGCAGAGAACTTTTGCAGCTGGACGAGTTTCACAGCGGACTGCTTGGAACGTTTCTGGCGATCGGCATCGGCGCCGGTAGTCTCGCTGCGGGCCGACTCTCGGGGGATCACATTGAACTGGGCTTGGTGCCGCTGGGCTCCGTCGCCATGGGTATTTGTCTCGGCTTGGTCGCGCTCTCCTCCTCGTCTTACCGGCTCACTTGTGCTTCGCTTGTCTTGCTGGGTTTTGCCGCCGGACTGATCGCTGTGCCGTTGAACGCCCTGTTGCAACAAAGAAGCGGCAAAGAGGAAAAAGGCCAGCTGATCGCGACCAACAATTTCATGAATACCATCGGCATCTTTCTTGCCGCGGCGATTCACTGGACTCTTAAAACACCGCTCCATTTTTCGCCTGATTCGATCATTCTTCTAACCGGGCTCGTCACCTTGGCCGGCACGGCGGTGATTCTTTATCTGCTCCCCGATTATTTTGTCCGCTTTATACTTTGGCTGGTTACTCACACCGTCTATCGGATCAGAGTCGTCGGCGCAGAGAATCTTCCGCTTCGAGGCCCGGCGCTGCTCATATCCAATCACGTGTCATTCATCGATGCGCTCATAATTGGCGGCGCGACAGCTCGCTTCGTGCGTTTCATGCTGCATCGCGACTACTACGATCTCAAATGGCTGCACTGGTTTTTCCGCCTGATGCGCTCGATTCCGGTATCGGCAACCAACCGGCGGGATATCGTCCAGGCACTTAAACATGCGCGCAACGAGCTGGACAAGGGCCATATCGTCTGCATCTTTGCCGAAGGAGCGATTAGCCGGGTGGGCCACTTGCTGCCGTTCAAACGCGGCTTCGAAAAGATCGTCGAAGGTACGAATATTCCGATCATACCGGTTCACCTCGACCAGCTTTGGGGCAGCATCTTTAGTTTCGCCGACGGCCGGTTCTTCTGGAAATGGCCGAAAAAGTTTTCCTATCCGGTTACGGTCTCTTTTGGGGCTCCGCTGCCGTCCACGGCAAGCGTCTATGAAGTTCGCAACGCCGTCCTTGAGCTCGAAAGTAACGCGTTCGATTGTCGCGAAAGCACCACCGATCTCCTTCACGCGAAGTTTATCAAGACGGCAAAGGGCAGTTGGTTTTCCTTCTGTATGGCCGACACCACTGGGGTGGAATTGACCTATGGGAAAACACTGATCGGCAGCTTCCTATTCGCGCGCTGGGTGAAAAGCCACTGCGCCGAGCAGAAGATGGTCGGCGTCATTTTACCGTCTTCGGTGGGCGGCTCACTGGTGAACATTGCGATTTTATTGGCTGGGAAAATCCCGGTGAATCTGAATTTCACTTCGGGCGCAGAGACGCTGGCCGCAGCCATCACGCAGTGTGAAATAAAGACCATTGTCACTTCGCGGGTATTTTTGTCTAAGGTGAACATCGCGGAGATGCAAGGGATGGTTTTCGTCGAGGATATTCGTGATACGTTCACCGGTTTCCAAAAGGCCGCCACGGCGCTCAAAACCTTTCTTGCGCCGGCGAGCTGGTTAAACCGTGGATACGTCAGGCACCAGCGGCCCGACGATGTCGCGACCGTCATTTTTTCCAGCGGCAGCACCGGCACACCCAAAGGCGTCATGCTGTCGCACCACAACATCCTGTCGAACATCGAAGGGATTTCCCAGGTCATCCAATTCACGCCGATCGACCGTATTATGGGCGTGTTGCCGCTTTTTCACTCTTTCGGTTTCACCGCGACGCTGTGGCTGCCGCTGCTCGAAAAGTTCGGTGCGGTCTATCATCCCAATCCCACCGACGCCAAAACCATCGGCGAAACCGTGCAAAAATATAAAGCCACGCTTCTGATCAGCACGCCGACTTTTTATGTTGGCTACTGGCGCCGCTGCACCAAGGAGGAATTTGCCAGCTTGCGCTATCTCATTGCCGGCGCTGAAAAGTTGCGCGAGCAAATCGCCAGAGGCTTTCAGGAAAAATTCAGCTTGACGATCCTTGAGGGCTACGGCTGCACGGAGCTGGCGCCGGTGGTCGCTGTAAACACGCCGGACGTCGTCGACGGCAAAGAAAAACAGATCAGCCACAAACCCGGCACGGTCGGCCACCCGATCCCCGGCGTCGCCGCGAAGATCATCGATCCGGATACCGAGCAACCTCTCGGTCCCGGCAAAGAAGGGTTATTGCTGATCAAGGGTCCTAACGTCATGCTCGGCTATCTCAATCAGCCCAACCTCACCGAACAAGCGATGCGCCACGGCTGGTATGTCACCGGCGATGTTGCTGCCATCGACGAAGACGGCTTCATCCGCATCACCGACCGCGTGTCGCGTTTCAGCAAGATCGGCGGCGAGATGGTACCGCACGTAAAAATCGAAGAGACCATCAACGACGTCCTCGGCACCGCCGCGTCGGTAGTTACGGCAGTCCCGGACGAACAGCGCGGCGAGAAACTTGTCGCCTTTTACACTCAAAACGGCATGACACGCGAAGACCTTTGGAACAAGCTCAACGAGTCCGAGCTACCCAAGCTCTGGATCCCAAAACGTGAGAATCTTCATCCCATCGACACCATTCCAGTGCTCGGGTCGGGCAAGGTCGATCTCAAAAAAGTAAAAACGCTGGCACTGGAGCGCAGCCGGCCGACTGCTTAAACGCGCAGCTTCGCCGCTTGTCTAATCATCGATCCGAGGTGATCATGGTTGCCGGGAAGACGATAAGGGAACTATTTGACAGCGCTACACGCGAGTTCAAGGAATCGCCCGAATACCGCGACCTGGTATCGGGAAATGCTCCGCGCGACGCCGCTCGCGAGTTTCTCCGCAATGTTTTTCGCACCCACTATCTGTCGTCGCATATCGTTGCTCTTTGCTTCGCTTCTCTGCCGTCGAGCGGGGCTGAGTTGTTAAAAGAAAATCTCATGGAAGAAATGGGCCGCTCGGAGGACGAGAAGCCGCACTCGGCGCTGCTGTTGGAATTGGCGCAGGGCGTTGGATTTGTTGACAGTGAAATCGACGGGCTGATCGCTGATGCGCGCAAGCGCCTCGCGATCTTCTGCGCCACCCGAGTGCCGGTGGCGACCTTGCGTGAGCTTTGTCTGTCCGTGCTGCTGGAAACCATGAGCTTCGAGTTCATGTTGTCACGCTGTTCGAGCGAAATCGCCGAAGCCTTGACAGATCACTATGCAATCCCTAAACCGGCGCTGCACTGGTTTGCACTTCACTCCGAGGTCGATATCCGCCACGCTGAGGAAGGCGTGACGGTGATCCAGGACTATTCGGACTTTCACCAAATCTCAGAGGCTTTATTCGACCGAATCGCGCGATTAACTCTCGGTGACAACCTCTTCGTGCGTCATTATTTTCCGCCCAGCTCGAAACAACGTACTCGAACGAAATCAACTCCGGCAACGGCCCGGCGCATCGAGTCCGTAACTATCTATCAGCTAGGTATCCCGTTTAAACAGACTTTCCGCCACGCGCTGCAGAGCCGCGAAGAGAGCGACGCGGTCATCATCAAAATCGCCGGCAGCGACGGCCGCACTGGTTTCGGCGAGAGCCTCCCGCGTTCCTACGTTACTGGAGAAACGACGGAAACCATGGTGGCGCGCATTCGCGACCATCTGGCGCCAAAGATTTTTCGTCAAACCTTTGCGCCCGGATGGGAAGCTCTTGAACAAATGCAAACGCTAGTGCCCGACTGGACGCGCAGCGACGACGGAGAAAAGTCCGTCGCCGCTTGGAACGCAACTTTTTGCGCTATCGAATTGGCACTGCTCGATTGGAGCCTGCGCGCCGATCATTGCGCGCTAACGGATCTGCTTCCTCCCGAGCGTTTCGAAGTCGTCTATAGCGGCGTGATCTCCGCCGATGAGCCGAAAGACGCCGCCGCTCTCGCCAGACGTATGGCGCGCTTGGGAATGCGTCAGATCAAAGTGAAAGTCGGCACGCCGGATGACGTGGCGCGACTCGATGCCGTGCGCAAAGCCGTCGGTAGCGAAGTTGAATTGCGCGCGGATGCTAACGGCGCTTGGAATGCCGAGGAAGCCGTGGCACAACTACGGCGACTCGGGCAATTTAAATTATCCGTGATCGAGCAGCCGGTGCCGGCCGACGAGCTCGAAGGAATGAAGCGCGTGCGTTCTGAGAGTGGAATCCCCGTCATGGCCGACGAATCCCTCGTTACGCTCGAACAGGCGCGCCGACTCATAGAGCTTGGCGCCTGCGATTACTTCAATATTCGCTTGTCAAAAAACGCCGGCGTCGCCGGCAGCCTCGCTATCGCCAAGGTCGCGCATGAAGCAGGCATCAAGGTCCAAGTCGGCGCGCAAGTCGGTGAAACCGGCATCCTCTCGGGCGCGGGCCGAACCTTTGCGGCGCATTTGCCTGAGCTCGCATTTGCCGAAGGCTCCTTCGGATCTTGGCTCCTCGCCGAAGATGTGACGTTCGAAAACCTTGCTTTCGGTTTCGGCGGGCGCGCGCCGCTTTTAAGAACGCGCGGCCTTAGCGTGACGGTGAATGAGGAAGCGCTCGAACGCTTTGCTGCGAAGAAACTCGAATTGCGACGTTAAGCGACAATGGGGATAATTGTCAAAGCGGCGGCGTTTGTCGCCGGCAGGCAGTGGACACGTTGGGAAGAGCTCACCAACAGGCCGCAGGATACCCAGGACCGACTGTTACTCCACATTATCACGCGAAATCGCTCGACACGCTTCGGGGGTGATCATCGCTTCGATGCGATTCATACATTGAGAGATTACCGCAAACAGGTCGACATCGGCGACTACGAGCGGCTCCGCCCCTACATGGAACGTGCCAAGAATGGCGAAGCCAACACGCTCACCGAAGAGCCGATTGTAATGTTCACCATGACCAGCGGCAGCACCGGTGAACCCAAACTGATTCCCGTGACCGAGACCAGTCGCCGAAATCATCGCCAACTTACTCGATTTTGGTATTACCGCGCCCTCGTCGACCATCCCGATCTTTTTAGCGGCAAGCTGCTCGGCGTCGTGAGTCCGGCTATCGAAGGGCGAACGGCCGGCGGCATCCCGTTCGGCTCGGCTTCCGGATTGGTCTATCAAAGCAGTCCGAGCTGGATTCAGAATGCTAATGCGGCACCCCGCGAGATCGCCGAAGTTAAAGACTTCGAAGCCAAGTATTACCTCACCATGCGTTTGGCATTGGAACACGACATTACGTTTCTCGGCACGCCCAATCCGAGCACGATTCTCAAGCTGGTTGAAAGCGTCAATCAAAATAAATACGAGATCATCAAAGACATTTGCGACGGCAAGATCACGGCGCGTTGCAACTTACAACCCGAAATGCGCGCGGCGCTCGCCGGCCGCCTCAGAAAAAACCCCGCGCGCGCGAAGAGACTGGAATCTTTGATCAAGAACGACGGAACGCTCCGACCCAAAGAATATTGGCCACGACTGCAACTCATGGGTTGTTGGAAAGGCGGCACCGTCGGTGTTCGACTGAAAGAATTCGCCCGCTGGTTCGCCAAGGCGACGCCGCTGCGCGATCTCGGCTATATGGCGAGCGAGGCGCAGATGACGCTGCCGATCTCCGACGAAGGGTCGGCCGGGATTCTTGCTATCAATGAAAATTTCTATGAGTTCATTCCGGAATCGGAAATTGGCAGCCCAGCGCCCACGACCCTCACCTGCGCTGAGATCGAAAAAGGAGCGAGCTATTATCTCGTTCTCACCACGCCCGCCGGCCTTTACCGCTACGACATTAACGACATCGTTCGCGTTGCCGGCTTTTACAACCAAACACCGCTGATCGAATTTGTCTGCAAAGGTCGCGACGTCACCAACATCACCGGTGAGAAACTTCACGTCAACCACGTGATCCAGGCGATGGCACAGGCGCAAAACGCCGCGAGAATGGCGGTTCAACACTTTCGCGCCTGTGCCGACGTGGAAAAATCTCGTTACTCTTTCTTCGTGGAATTGGACGGTGTCATGCCCACTCAAGAACGTCTCGTTCAATTGCTGCACGAACTGGACGCGTCCCTGCGCGTGCTCAATGTCGAATATGCGCAGAAGCGCGAGTCTCGGCGGCTCGATGCACCGGTGTTGTGTGTGATGAAGTCGGGCTGGTTCCAGCGCAAAGCCAATGCCGTTCTCCAGCCCGGGACGCGCGACGTGCAATTCAAAGCTCAGCTTCTGAGCTCTATTCCTGAGGAGGGAAGCGAAATTCAATTTGTCGTGCAGTGTGCCAACGAATTGCTCCCGTGAAAGCCGAATCGATTCCGAGCGCGCACGGCGCCGTCCTCGCGCTTCTCACTCTACTATTCTTTTTTCGCGTCCTGGGCCAAGCTCTCGTCGTATTTTTTTCGCTGAGCTGGCTACCTTCTACTGAACAGTGGGCATCAGGTCTCGTTCCGTATCCCATTCTGCTGACGGTTCAGGGGGTCATGCTAATCGGCATGACCAAGATCGTCTCCGACGTGTGGCGCGGCAAAGGGTTTTTTACGCAGACGCGACTGCGTTTGGCGCGTTTTCTCGTCGCCTTCAGCTCGATTTACGCGAGCAGCATGCTGCTGCGTTACGTTATAACCATGATCTTGCGCCCCGAGATGCGCTGGTACGGCGGCACGATACCGATCTTCTTCCATTTCGTGTTGGCCGCCTTCTTGTACACGTGGGGAAACTTCCACGCTCGCGAAGCGATATTTGCAAGCCCTGACAGCGCATGCTAAAAACGGTTGACTTCGGAGGTAGGAATGGATTTTTACCAGTTGGCCGACAAAGCGCTTCAAGGCATTATCCCCGAACGAGAGGAATTAAGAGCGGTACTGGACGCGACGGACGAAGAGCTGCCGGAGCTGGTGAGCGCAGCGTTCAAAGTGCGCCGCCACTACTACGGCAAGCGCGTGCAGATCCACGTCCTGCAGAACGCCAAAAGTGGGCTCTGCCCCGAAGACTGTCACTATTGCTCGCAGTCGTCCGTGTCCGAAGCGCCGATCGACCGCTATCCGTTCATGTCCAAGGAAAAACTCATTGAAGGCGCGAAAGCGGCGAAAGCCGCCGGCGCAGTCCGGTATTGCATCGTCAACAGTGGCCGCGGCCCGACGAATAAGGAAATCGATGAAATCGCCGACGCCGTGCGCGAGATCCGCAAAGAAACCGGCATGAACGTTTGCTGCTCGCTCGGTCTCATGAACCAAGACAAGACTCAGAAACTTAAAGCCGCCGGAGTCGGCCGAGTAAATCATAATTTGAACACGAGCCGGGCGCACCACCCGGAAATCGTCACGACGCACACCTACGACGACCGCGTCGCAACCATCGAGAACGTCAAACACGCCGGCATTGGCACGTGCTCGGGCGGCATTATCGGCATGGGCGAAAGCGACGAGGACATTATCGATCTCGCGTTGACGCTCCGCGCCATGCACATCGACTCGATCCCGGTAAACTTTTTGAATTCAATTCCGACGACCCCGTTCGAAAGCAAGCGAGAACTTACACCGCAACGCTGTCTAAAAACACTCTGTCTCTTTCGCTTCGTGAATCCGAATAAGGAGATCCGCGTCGCCGGCGGCAGAGAAGTGAATCTGCGTTCGCTCCAGCCGATGAGCCTCTATCCGGCAAATTCGATCTTCGTCAACGGCTACTTAACTACGCCAGGACAAGAGGCCTCAGATGCGCATCAAATGATCGCGGACCTGGGCTTCGAGCTCGATTCCCCGGCTGCGATCTAAAACCACATCCGGCGCCGGTCGAGAATTTCTTTAAGGGAGACCCACATGAGATACTTCGCCCTGCTCGTCGTCCTCTTCGCCGCTAGCGCCGCTGCCGCCGCGTCCTTCGATGCGCCGAAACGCAAGTCTGGCCTGTGGGAGATCAATATTTCGAGCGGACAGGCCAAAGGCAGTCATGCGATGCAACAGTGTATCGACGAGAAAACCGACGACCTGATGAAAAAAGAGCTCGGCGAAAATCAAAAACCGCAGTGCAGCAAAAACGAGATGCGCAAAGAAGGCGACAAGATCATCGCCGAATCGGTATGCAAAGTGCAAAACAGCACGGCGACGACCCGTGCGGTTTTCACGGGCCGCTTCGACTCCGCGTATAAGGCCGACATAAAGAGCACCTATGAGCCGCCGATGTCGGGCATGAAGGAATCCTCATCGGTGATCGAAGCAAAATGGCTGGGGCCCTGCAAAGCCGGACAGAAACCCGGCGATATCGTGATGCCCGGCATGCCGAACATCAACATCGACGAGATGAGAAAAGGCGCGACGAAAAGGCCCTAAGAACGACTTCACCCAAGATACCCCGACAACCGGCGATGGCCATTAAAGGCTTCCACTGGTATTTTCTTCTCGTTCAACTAACCCCCGCAACACTTTTTCCGGCGTGATCGGCAAATCGCGAATGCGCACGCCAACCGCATCGTGAATCGCGTTGGCAATCGCCGGAGCAACGGTTAATGCGCCCGTCTCGCCCACTCCTTTGGCACCGAACGGCCCGTCTTCGTGCGGTACTTCGACGACGATTGACCGTATCGACTCCGGCATGTCTTTGATCGACGCGACCTGGTAGTCGAGCAGCGAGCCG
>VBKX01000041.1:0-2107 GCA_005879435.1 Deltaproteobacteria bacterium | reverse complement strand
GCCGGTGTCGCCGACGCTGAAGAGTTGCAGAACCTTCACTCGCCCCGTTTCGGTATCGACCTCGACTTCGGCGGCGGTGGCCGAAGGGAACCAATACTCCGTGCACTTTTCCGATTGACCGGTTTCCGGATCCATGGGGGCCGCTGTCGGCTGGCAAACCGCCTCCGCTGCGAGCGTTGTGCCGAGACTGCCGAACTTGGCCAAGAAAATCTCGCCGATCGCCATGCCGCGCTCTTCCATGCCGCGCACGACGACGCGACCGTTGCGCAGTAGCAAATCGTCCGGAGCGACTTCTAGTTTTGACGCCACCACTTCGCACAATTCCGTTTTAATCTTTCCAGCAGCCATACGCACAGCATTGCCCATGTGGTAGGTCGAACGGCTGCCGGCCGTGATCGTATCGTATGGCGTGACATCGGTATCCGGCTGGACGATATGGACGCGATCGGGCGCGATACCTAATTCCTCGGCGACGATTTGTCCCATCGTCGTCTCAGATCCCTGCCCCATCTCCACGGTGCTGCTGAGCACATTGGCCGTGCCATCGGCGTTAAGAATGACGATCGCACCCGAAATGGACGGTGTCAGCACTGCCTTCACCCCTGCGGCAATGCCTTTGCCGCGGCGTTTTGTTCCGCTTTGCGCGGGTCGTGGCTTTGTCCATTCGATCGCCTGCGCCGCCTGACGAATCGCTTCTTTAACGCCGAACGATCGCACGACGGTGCCGGTAGCAAAGCGCTCGCCTTCGTCCAACGCTGGCTGCAAGCGAAACTCCACGGGGTCCAAGCCAAGCGCGCGCGCTATCATGTCGGTTTGCGAATCATAGGCCCAGATAACTTGCGGCACACCAAAACCGCGGAACGCACCCGCGGGCACTTTGTTCGTATACACGCAGTAGGAATCGATCCAGACGTTGGGAATGCGATACGGCCCCGCCGACGTGTAACCTGACTTGTGGCCGATGCGCGGGCCGATTTCGGCGTAGGCGCCGGTGTCCCAATAGACTTCGCATTTGCGCGCTGTGATCGCCCCGTCTTTGATCGCGCTCTTAATTTTCGTGACGACCTTGTGTTTGGTGATCGTCAAAAATTCTTCTTCGCGCGTGAGCGCGTAACGCACCGGTTTTTTCGTGATCAGCGCCAGCACGGTTACGAGCGGTTCGAGCTTGGCGTAAAGCTTAGCGCCATAACCACCGCCAAGGTACGGCACGCGCACGCGAATGCGGTTCATCGGAATTCCGAAAGTCGCAGAAATCTCCGTTCGGACATACGAAGGTGATTGACTCGCAGTCCAGACGTTGAGACGCTCATGCTCGTCCAGATACGTCAACGTCACGTGCGGTTCCATCGGCACATGCTGCGCCGGCGGCGAGCTGAACGTGTCTTCGAATACTCTGTCAGCCTCGGCAAAAGCCTTGTCCACGTCGCCGGTGCGCAGTTTGAATTGATAACAGACGTTCGACTGTTGGCCGGCTTTAACGTGCGCGAGATCGGCGAAAGCCTTCGCCGGCCGGTGCTGCTCATGGACGAGCGGCGATCCCGCCTTTGCCGCTTCGAGCACGTCGTGCACTGCGGGCAATACCTCATAATCGACCTCGACGAGCTGAAGTGCGTCTTCCGCCGTGCGCCGATCGACCGCCGCCACGGCAACCACGGGATCGCCGATAAAGCAGACTCTTTCCACAGCGAGGATCGGCTGATCGCGAAACGCTGGCCCGAAGTGCGGATCGACTCCCGGCATCTTCGCGATCTCTGCACCCGTCAATACAACGGCCACGCCAGCCAGCGCTTCAGCCTTGGATTTCTCGATGCGCGTAATCCGCGCGTGCGCATAAGGGCTGCGCAAAACGGCCACATGCAGCATGCCGGCCATTTCAATGTTACCGACATGGAGCGCCCGCCCCGTGACTTTCGGATTGGCGTCGGTTCGATAGACCGATTGCCCGACGACGGAATAGTCAGCCATCACAACACCGTCCGTTTTCATTGCTCTCTCATAACTCGTTTTTCTCGGTTTGGAAAGAATTGACAGAGAGCCCGCGGTGTCCCATTCCAACCGCGTCTAGCTCACTTCCAAAGCGTCAACAGCACCACCCCGCCGACAATCA
>VBKX01000313.1 GCA_005879435.1 Deltaproteobacteria bacterium | reverse complement strand
AACCATGGCGCCTGACAAAATTTCCGTGCGCTGCTGCATCGCCGGCGGCGGACCCGCCGGCATGATGCTGGGCTATCTTCTGGCGCGTGCCGGCGTCGAAGTCTTGGTACTGGAAAAGCATGGCGATTTTCTGCGCGACTTTCGCGGCGACACCATTCATCCCTCGACCCTCGAGGTGATGCACGAGCTGGGATTCCTCGACGAGTTTCTCAAGCTGCCGCATCAGAAAGTCTACGAGCTCAATGCCCAGGTCGGCGAGATGCGGCTGACCATCGCGGACTTCCGGTACTTGCCGACCCGCTGCGGCTTTGTCGCCTTCATGCCGCAGTGGGACTTTCTCAACTTCCTGGCCGAAAAAGCGGGTCGCTATCCCGGGTTCAAGCTGTTGATGGAAGCTGAGGTGACCGGCCTTCTCGAAGAATCGGGCCGCGTGGTCGGCGTGCGCGTGAAGACTGCCAACGGGGAAATTGAAATGCGCGTCGATCTCGTCGTCGGCGCGGACGGCCGGAGCTCGATCGTGCGCGAGAAGGCCGGTTTGCCGGTGAAGGAATTCGGCGCGCCGATGGACGTCCTTTGGTTTCGGCTCAAACGAACTGGGGAAGATCCCGTGGCGACGATGGGCAGGTTCGATAGCGGCAGGATTTTTATCGCGCTCAATCGCGGCGACTATTGGCAGTGCGGCTACGTCATCGCCAAGGGACAGTTTGACGAGATGCGCCGGCAGCCATTCGAAACTTTTCGCGCGGCGATCGTGAAGCTCGCGCCCTACGTGGGAGACAGCGTGCAGGAGCTGCGCGGCTGGGACGATGTGAAGCTTTTGACCGTTCGCGTCGACCGTTTGCTCGATTGGTTTCGGCCCGGTCTCTTGTGCATCGGCGACTCGGCCCACGCTATGTCTCCAGTCGGCGGCGTCGGCATCAATCTCGCGATTCAGGATGCTGTGGCGGCGGCCAACGTGCTCTTCAAACCGCTGCGCCAAGGGCAGCTTACGCTCGATCACCTGCGCCGGGTCCAGCAGCGCCGCAAGTTGCCCACCCGCGTGACGCAATGGTTACAGGTCACCGTGCAGCGCCGGATCATCGCGCGGGTGTTGGTCGGGACCGGGCCGCTCAAGCCGCCGCTCGCGGTGCGCCTACTTGCAAAAATTCCATTCCTCCGGCGCATCCCGGCCCGCATCGTCGGCCTCGGCGTCCGCCCGGAACATGTCAGTCCGGAGCTTCTGCGCGCCTGATCGTGAGCGCTCGGCCTGGCTGAAAGAAACCCAAGCCACTCCAAGCCAACACTGCTTTAGCCAATCCATTGCAGGTGCCGTTACGATATTGCTCCTGATTATACTTTCCATTGCGCAGGCGGCATTATGTGGAGCGCCGAAGCTCCGGCGCAGGCGAAAACGGTAGTGGAAGCGGCGAGCGCACGTGCAGATCGCGCTGCGGGAATGGAATTTCCACGCCGTTCTCACGGAACTTTCGCACGATCGCGCAGTTGATGTCCGAGTGCACTTCGGGATGGCGGCGCGGGTGAGCAAGCCAAACCCTAAGACGCATGTTCCACGCCGAGTCGCCGAACCCCAGATGCAGGACATCGGGAGCCGGTTTCCTTAGCACTTCCGGGTGCTCCGCCGCGACTTCCTTCAAGCAACGAATGACGATCTCCAGGTCGGAGTCGTAGGACACGCCCACGTCGATGTCCAGCCTCACTGTTTCGTCGCCGTAGGACCAGTTCTCCAGCTTCGAGGAAACAAACTCTGAATTCGGCACGATCACGGCAATGTTTTTCAACGTGCGAATCGTCGTCGAGCGCATATTTATTTCCATGACGTCTCCCTCCTGGTCTCCGACCATGACTCTGTCGCCGATCTTGATCGGCCGTTCGAGAATCAGGATGAGGCCGGCAACGAAATTGGACGTGATATTTTGTAATCCAAAACCGATGCCGACGGACAAAAAGCCGACAATGATCGCCAAACCCGTGAGATCGATGCCGATGAATTGAAACGCCACCACGGCGCCGACGATCATAATCAGATAATGGGTGATGCGGGTGAGAGTGTATTGCATGCCCTCGTCGATGCTCAGTCGAGAAAAAACTTGCCCTTTCAGCACTCGCTGCAGCAGACGCGAGGTCACGGCGAATACGGCGATGAAAACGACAAACATGAAAATCGAGGAAGGCGTGATCGCGGTTTTGTTGATCTCAAAGAGCTTGAAGTTCATGAAGGTCTGAACCAAGTCGATTACGTCTGATAGCTTCATAGTTTGATCCCCTTTCCTGATCGCTCAACGACCTGGTTCGATTGTACTCATAGGCGCGGGGGATCCGAAAGAACCCCGGTAATCCGGGTTTGAATCGATTTCCGCGGGCGGTTGCCCACCCGCCAATGGGGAGCTTGGGGTCTACCATCGGACACCTTCTACGGTCCGATGGTCTGCCTTGCTGCTGTCCAATTTTTGATAGAGACAAATCGCGGCCAATACTCGTCGTCTTCAAACCATCGTGATCGTGAGGCGTGTTCGTCGATACGCCTTCCGAGGGAGAATTTGTGCCATTTCCGCTCGTGCGCGTGATCTAAATCGCCACGTGACTCCGCGGCAATTAGTATCGACGAGATAATCGATCCCCGGGGTAATCCGAAGATTGGATGAAAGCGGCTTTATCGACGGAAGCTGTCGGTGTTATCGTGGAAAGTCATTGCAGTCGACCCGCTCGAGAGATTCTGAGTCGGAACGCGCTGCGGAGGCACGGTACAACGCGGCTTACTCCGATGATTATGACTTCT
>VBKX01000306.1 GCA_005879435.1 Deltaproteobacteria bacterium | reverse complement strand
GCAGACTTTATATCGATCAAAAGGCCGTGCGCACACGTGATCGCAGGCAGATGAGCGACTGGTTGGCGCGCGGCACGCAGCCGATCTGTCTCAGCTGCCGCGAGGACGACGTCCGGCCATTGATAAAAGACGGTTTCAAAATTCTCGAAATATTTTTGCTCGCCGATATGCCTGCGTCGGTCAACGGTTCGCCGTGGATGTTGACTCTCGCGAACAGGGCGCCCAATCCAAAAGCGGCGCAACTTTTCGCCAACTGGATTCTATCCAAAGAGGGGCTCGGCACTTACGCGCGCGGCTTCGGCTCAGTTAGCCTACGTACGGATATCGACGAAGCGAATCTCAATCCCGGCAATTTGCCGAAGAAGGGCGTTAAATATTTCGACGATACGGATTGGAATTGGATCGTCACCGGCCGGCAGGAGAATCGCGAAAAAGTGTGGCAGGTGTTGAAAGGAAAATAAGATTAAGAGTTCAAAGCGTTCAAACGGTTCAAGCCGTTCAAATCGTTTAATTAAAAACATGGAAAGGCAGAAGAGCGATGGCTAAGAAAATCAAAATTCATTATCGGGCGCCGAGTCACGTGCCGTTGTGGAAAGTGATGGAGGAAGGCGGGTTTCTGGAGAAGCACGGATTGGAAATGGAGATGGGATCGCTCGAGGGACAACGCAAACGCGCGGCGGACGGGTTGAAGGCGGGTGACCTCGATGTCGTCTCGGGCAATCATCACAATTTGTACGTGCGCAAGGCGCTCTACGGCGATCCCTATGTGCATATTGCACAGAGCAATAATGCCTGGCGGGAAAATTATCTTGTTTGCGGCAAAGGTATTGAGGGCCTCAAGGATCTAAAAGGCAAGCGCGTCGCGATGGACGATTACGACGGCCATACTGGGTTGAATGTGTGGCTCTACCTCAAGCAGCATGGCTTAGAAGAAGGGCGCGACGTCGAACTGGTCACGGACGCCGTCAAAGGCGCGGAACGTGCCAAAGCGGTTACTGAAGGCAAATACGATGCCACTTTTATTCGCGCCGTGGATCGCCTGCGCGCGCTCAAATTCAACGCCAAGATCGTCGAAGTACCGCCGATGGCGATGATCGAAGGCGTGACGCTGACGACGACGACAACCTACGTCAAGAATCACGAGGACGAAGCGCGCGCGCTGATTCTCGCGCTGATCGACGGCATTCATTTTTTTAAAACCAAGAAAGCGGACACACTTGCCATTATCAAAAAACATTGCTCGCAACTGCTCAAGATGCACGATGACGAAGAGTGGAACTGTTTTTACGAGACTCAATCCGAATCGCTCGAAAAGGCGCCGTATCCCTCCATCGAGGCGATTCAAAACGTCTTCGCGCTCGGCGTAAAGCGCGATCCGGAGATCAAGGAATTCAACCCGCTGGCGCTGTGGGATTTGCACTACGTCAAGGAGATCGATGACGGCGGTTACATTCGTCGTTTGTACACGTAACAAGCTGGGGAAAAAGCGAATAGGATTCCACGATGTCCATGAGCACGAGTGCGCAACCCATCAACCTTTTCGAATTCGAAGAGCTGGCCAGAGAGCGTTTACCGAAAGAAGAGTACGACTATATCGCCGGGGGCGCCACCGACGAAATCAGCGTCGATGCGATCGACTTGTCTACTACCGTGCTCGGCACGAAAGTGAGATTGCCGGTGCTGATCGCACCGTGCGGCGGGCATAAGCGGGCGCACCCTGACGGCGAGATTGCCACGTACCGCGCTGCCACCGCCTGCGGTACTATCTTTGCGGTTAGCGCTAATTCAAATACATCCTTCGAAGACTTGGCGAAGACTGGGCGCGGCCATCTTTGGGTGCAGCTCTATCCGTTTCGCGATAAGGCCATGACTCAAGACTGGTTGGATCGGGCAAAAGACGCGGGGTTCGAAGCGGTCATTGTTACACTCGACTCGCAGTGGCCACCCAAGCGCGAGCGCAACATCCGCAACAATTATCGCCGCACGCGCGGCGTTAACTATCCTAAGGCCAACGCGGAGACACCGAGACCTGCTGGCAGAGCCGGTGAAGGATCCGATCCCGCGGCGACATGGAAAGATTTGGAATGGATCAAATCGGCAACCGAGCTTCCGGTTGTGGCCAAGGGCGTTTTGACGGGCGAGGATGTCGAGCTTTGCGCCGAAGTCGGCGCCGACGGAGTCATCGTTTCCGGCCAAGGGGAAATTAGAAATCTATCTCGACGGCGGCATCCGGCGCGGCGCCGATGCCGTCAAAGCGATTGCGTTAGGCGCAACGGCTGTTTTCATCGGGCGACCGCTCTTTTGGGGTCTCGCCGTTGACGGTGAAAAAGGAGTGAGTCGCGTATTGGACATTCTGCGCGAGGAGATCGAAATTACGATGGCGAAGTGCGGCCGGCCGACAATTTCCGCGATCGATTCTACCGTGGTGGTCAAGGCACCCCCGCTGTAGACGTTTGCCAGTTCCCATGGACAAGGTCACCGGAAAATTAGCTGAATACGCTTCGTCCGCACAGTACGATGACCTAATCGATGGCACTGTGCATGCCGCGACCCAGCGGCTAATCGACTCTCTTGCCTGCGCGCTCGGCGCCTACGATTGCGAGCCTGCGCAAATCGGCCGGCGACTCGCCATAGGGCAGACGGCCGGCAAGTATCCCGGTCGGGTACTCTGCCACGGTGACACTTTGCCCGCAGAATCCGCCACATTTATTAACGCGGCGATGATTCGTAATCTCGATTTTAACGACCGTTATCCCGGCGGGCATCCGAGCGATTGTCTGGGCGCGCTTTTGGCTTTGGCGGGCGCGACGCAGCTCGACGGCAAACGCTTGCTCACGAGCATGATCGTCGTTTACGAGATTTTTGCGCGTCTGAGCGATGCCACGACGCTAAGCCGGCGCGGCTGGGATCAAGGTTACGCCATCGGCGTCGCGACCGCCGCTGGAGTTGCCAATCTCCTGAAACTGTCTGCTGAAACTACCGCGCACGCCGTCGGTATCGCGGCAACCTCCAATTTGCCTTTGCGCGTTACACGCTCGGGCGAGCTCACACCGTGGAAAAACGTCGCGACGGCCTACGCCGCGCGTAATGGATTGTTCGCTGCCATGCTCGCAGCGGAAGGCATGAGCGGTCCCGGTAATGCCTTCGAAGGACGGAATGGGCTTTGCGAAAATGTCACCGGGCCGTTCGATCTGGCGCCGTTTCCGGTTCAAGGTGGCGCGTACTTGACGCCAAGAGTTCAGTTGAAGTACTGGCCGATTGAAACCAATGGTCAACCCGCCGTGTGGGCGGCGTTGGAGCTGCGCGCGAAAACGAAACCGGACGAGATCAAAGAGATACAAGTGTTTACTTCAAAGTTCACCTGGTTCGAGATCGGCAGCGAGCCGGAAAAGTGGGATCCCAAAACGCGCGAAACGGCGGACCACAGCTTGCCGTATATTTTTGCGCGAGCGCTCGTCGATGGACCTATTCGCGTTTCTTCATTTAACGACGAGGCTGTTCGAGATCCGGCGCTGCGGCCGCTGATGCAAAAGATTAAAGTGATTCCGGACGATGCCATCGAAGCTTTGCTGCCGGGAAAAACTTTAATTCGGGTGGTTGCCACGGCGAACGATGGCACACGACATTCCATCGAAGTGGAGAATCCCCTGGGACATCCCGATAATCCGATGCAGGACTCCGACATCGAAGACAAATTCATGGCACTCGCCGAACCGGTGATCGGCAAGGTTCGCGCCCGGAACGCGCTCGACCGATGGTGGCAAGTCGAAAAGGCCAAAGATGTCAGCGCGCTAATGCAGTTGCTGGACGTCGGCGCGGCGGCCCAGGCACATCGCTGACTGGAAACAGAGCAGCGAGAAGTTTTTCGTTCATTTCAGCGCGCCCGGCAGACCGGAAAAACACTACCAAAGAGAATCATTCGATGGATGAAATCCGAATCGTCGATACGACTTTACGCGACGGTGACATTAGCCTCTGGGCCTATGGCATGACCACCGGCATGATGCTGCCGGCATTGCGCGACATGGACGAGGCGGGCTTCGATTCCATGGAATTTTTCTTGAGCTTGCGTTTTAAGAAATTCGTCCGCGAGCACAAAGAAGATCCTTGGGATTGGCTGCGGCTTGGAACCAAAGAGATCAAGAACACCCGCCTGCGTTATCACGGTGGGCTGCATAGCGGCTTCGAATTCATTCCTGAGTGCATCCGGCGGCTCGTGATTCAAACCGTTGCCAGATACGGCATCGATCTGACCCGAACGTCCAATCCTTGGAACAACTTCGAGTTGTTGGGCAAAGAAGCCGTCGAACTTAAAAAACTCGGCATGGATACGGTGATGAATCTGATTTACTCAATCTCGCCGCGGCACACCGACGAGTATTATGCGCAAAAAGCGCGTGACGCGGCGGCGCTGAAGCCGTATCGCCTGTGTTTCAAAGACGTCGGCGGCATGTTGACGCCGGACCGCACGCGCGATTTGGTGAGGCTGATTAAGAGAAACATCGGCGATATTCCGCTCGAATTCCATGCGCACTGCAACAATGGGCTTGCGCCTTTCAATCTGCTCGAAGCGGTGAAAGAAGGCGTGCGCATCGTTCATACCGCTATACCGCCGCTCGCCAACGGCTCGTCGCAACCTTCCGTGTTCAATGTCGTCGGCAACCTGCGCGCGCTAGGATATAAGCCGTTGGTGAATCTCGACGCGCTG
>VBKX01000040.1:5934-6935 GCA_005879435.1 Deltaproteobacteria bacterium | reverse complement strand
AAAAAAATCTTTTTGTACTCCGCCATTTTCTGTGTGAAAGCTTCTTTGTCCATGTCGATCATATCGATAAGCTGGATCTTGTTCGCGTCGGGCAGCGGCGGATAGATTCCTTTGCGCGTGACAAATTCCCCGATATTGGCCATGATTTTGAGACTTTCTTCGCCGAGAAAATAATCGATAAAGGCTTTGCCCGCACTCACGTGCGGGCTTCTCGCTGCAAGCGTAATGGACTGGCCGTCACCCATAAATTTGCCCAGTCTCACGTAGTCGAGAGGCACGCCGTTTCTGCCGTAAAACACGACATTCTTCAGAAAGGCGATCCCTATCGGTGTTTCTCCCGTCGTGATGCGCTCGCCGGCAGGCGTCAGAGAAGGCACGAGAAGTGGTTTTGTCGCAGCCAAGTCGTGGATAAATTTATCTGCCTTTTCAACACCCATGATTTTGTGCAGACTGGCAAGCCACTGCGCCGTCGTCGTGTGTTGACTCGGATCGGGCACCACGACTTTCCCTTTGTACTGCGGCTTCACCAGATCTTCGAGAGACTTTGGCGCTTCGGATGGCTTGACGATTCCTGTGTGATAGACGACGCCGATCACCGTGCTGCGATAGGCCGGTCCTAGATTTGGATCGGTTACTGTTTTCGGAAATGCCTTTGCCGAAGGCGAATCGTATTTGGCTAAGAAGCCATCCTTTTGGATCAGTCGCATAGTCGACGTCGTGGTTAACACGACATCAGCCTGCGGCTTACCAGCGCGCGACTCTGCCGTGACTCGATCCGTCACCTTATTGGCCGCGTCGCGCCAGTAATCTACTTCAAGTCCGGTTTTCTTCTTGAACGCAGCGGCGATTAAATCCATCGTGTCGTTTTCAATCGACCCATAGACAACAACTCTGCCGCCCTCTTTTTTGGCCAATTCAATGAGCTTTGCGTCTTGGGCAATAACCGGCTTAACTGAGATGATGGCTAATCCCGCGAGTAACACCCCCGAGATGCGAAGTCG
>VBKX01000040.1:0-5821 GCA_005879435.1 Deltaproteobacteria bacterium | reverse complement strand
CTGATTTGATCGACGGAGCGCTAGCTGCCCTGCTTTCTTCGCATCACCTATTGATCATCGGCCCGCCGGGTACCGCCAAGTCCATGCTCGCCGATGAGTTGTGCCGACGCATCGAAGGGGCAAATTATTTTCAATGGCTGCTGACTCGCTTCACGACGCCGGAAGAAATTTTCGGCGCGGTGAGTCTAAAGGCCCTAGAGCAGGACGATTACCGCCGCGTTACGACCCGCAAACTGCCCGACGCACATATTGCCTTCTTAGATGAGATATTTAAAGCGAACTCATCGATTCTCAATGCGATTTTGACGCTGATCAACGAGCGCTTGTTCCACAATGGGAAGGAAGTGACGCGGGTGCCGCTGCTGACCCTGTTCGGGGCAAGCAATGAGCTGCCTGAAGAAGAAGAATTGACGGCACTCTACGACCGCTTTCTCGTGCGTTTCGTGGTCAACTATATCGTCGAAGACTTTCGCTTCTTGAGAATGCTCGAATCCCAGTCCCAACCGCAGCGAACCACACTGACGCTAACCGAACTCAACGAATTGCAGCAGGCGGTGCGTGACGTACCCCTGCCCTCGTATGTTTACCGCGGCATCGCGGATATTCGCCGCGAGCTCAATAAGAAAAACATCCACGCCTCGGATCGGCGCTACCGCCAGTCCCTCGCGTTGCTTCAGGCCCACGCCTTTCTCGAAGGCGAAACCGAGGTCCAAGAAAAAAGCCTGTTGTTCCTAGAGCACGCGCTCTGGCGCGATCCGGCTGAACAGGAGCAGGTGCGCAGCACGATTCGCGAGCTTCTGCTCGGCTACGAAGAGGAGATTACGGAATTGCTTTACGAGTCGCGCGAGATTCGCGAGTCTGCGCTGCAACCGGGCAGAACGACCGATGAGCGCGCCCGGGCGCTCATTGAGTTTCATACCAAGCTCAGAAACATTCTCGCGAAGGTCGACCAAATGCGCTCGCCATACGCAAAAAGGTCTTCGAGCGCTCCAGTGAAGAATTACTTGAAGTGGAGCAAGGCGACGCGCTTCACCGTTTATTACCGCATGAACTGCTCTCTTTGCATCACCCGGTGCTACGCAAAGACTTCTACCGCCGCTTTCTCGACCAGGAATTGATTCAATACTCGCTGCGCGGTGTCGAAGACAAAGGGAGCAATCTCCTGCCTCATTTTGCTTCGCTGCTGCAGGATATTTTCTGTTTTTTATTTAAGTATAACATTACCTACCACAACGACGCGGACGTCGCTTCCAGCGCCCTACTCAATCAGAAATTTCTTCGCGCCATCCACCAGGGCGCGCAATATGACTTTCTCCGCGATCAAACTCTGTTGAACGAAGCCCACGCGGGACTATCGACTCTTATCCTCGGGGAAAGGCTGCTCGCTCTAGTGCGCGAAGAGAAATTTCTCACGCGCCGCGACATGCGCGATCTCTGGGACATTCAGAAGCAAGAAGAGTTAGTCAACCAGAAGATCGAAGAGTACGAAAACGCCGACACGATCCCGGAAGATCAAATGTCCGAGGAAGGCAAGAAGGCGTTACAAAAGGCCAAAGAACGCATGGGCGGTGAGGTGCAAGGAGCCGAAGCTTTACTACGTCATAAGACTCGACAGCTCAAAGAAGACTTGAACCAGATCGAGTCGCAGGCAAGCAACCGTCTGCAAGCCGAGACGATTAAAGTAGCGCAAGAGCTCGAAGACGCAACCGAAGAAGCGGAGACCTGGGGCAACACCATCGGCACCGGCGAGCGCACTCCACCTGGACAGAAACTCGAGCTCGGCCGCCGCCTCGCCGGCAACGAAAAACTAAAAAAACTCGCGCGTATGGTCGGACGGATGAAGCTGAGCGCACTCGCCATACGGAAGAAGGTCTTCGAGCGATCGAGTGAAGAATTACTTGAAGTAGAGCAAGGGGACGCGATTCACCGCCTATTACCGCATGAATTGCTCTCGTTGCACCATCCCGTTTTACGGAAAGATTTTTACCGTCGCTTTCTCGACCAGGAACTCATTCAATATTCGCTCCGCGGTGTCGAAGAAAAAGGCAAAGGACCGATGATCGTGTGTCTCGACGTCAGCTCGTCGATGTCCGGCGACAAAGAAATCTGGTCGAAAGCCGTCACCCTGACGCTGCTGGAAATCGCCCGCAAACAGCGCCGCCTGTTCCGCTCGATTTGCTTTTCATCCGCGGAAACACCGCTCCAGGTTCTCGACATGAATCCCCGCGACCGCTACGAAGTCGAGACGAAAACCGTGATGGACTTGGCGGAATACTTTCCCGGCGGCGGGACTGATTTTCAGAAACCTTTGGATGCCGCTCTCGACTGTTTGCAGCAGTCGCGTTTTAAGAAAGGTGACATCATTTTCATCACCGACGGCGAATGTCAGGTCGATCCAGAATGGGCGGAACAGTTTCGCGAGGAAAAAGAAAAACTCGGCTTCTCGCTTTTTTCGATTTTGATCGATATGGGACCAGCGTCGCTCGGAACACTGAAGGAATTTAGCGACCGCATCTCGACGATCAAGCAGTTGACCGGAGATGAGGCCAAAGAGATCTTCGTGAAATTCTAAGCAGTAGCGCAATCTTCCGGTATCACCTTAGACATCCCACTCCCCCGCCACCAACCGTGAGATTACCGGCTGTAAAATCCGATAAGATAACCCCCAAAGCCGATGCTCGCCGATTCGGTAAAAGGAAACCTGTTCCGCTCTCTGCCAAGTTGGAAAGCGATCGATCATTCTATCGTGTGAATCGGGCCGCGTGAGGTCCCCTAGTCTGACATCGACAATCTCGGCGATCTCGCGCTCGGCAATCTGCCAGCGCTCGGGTACCCTAATACGCGCCAGATAGGGAAAGACCCGATACCCGCTTGTTCTCGTTTGTTGCGTCGGTAACTCCGCAAGCACATCGTTTCGATCGACGACCAAGCCGAGTTCCTCGCGCACTTCGCGCAACGCCGTGTCGAGCATTGTTTCGTCTCCCGGGTCGTGCTTGCCCCCGGGAAACGCGATCTGCCCGCCGTGTACGCCACCCGGATTGCGCAGAATCATCACGATATGCACCTCACCCTCCTGGGAGCGATAGATAGGAATGAGCACGGCGGCGTCGATCATGGAAATTGCCCGCGCGGCGTCAGCACGCTCATAACCTAGTGAAAATTCAACGCGGGACGGAGATAGAATCCGCGCCAACGCCTTTGTATTCATGGCGCAGCAATAAGTATATGACAAGCAAAGCCGGCGCCAGCCAAAAATACCAAAATTCATTGCGAACGATAATTTTAGCCAGAAGCGCGATTGAACTTATCGCCAGATAGATGACGGAAACCCAACGGACGCGCTGCCGATTTCCAGCAATGCCACACCATACCGCACCTTGCATTAGCGCAGGCAGCAATATTACGTAATCAAAGGTCCATGCATAGGGCGTCGTGACGACGGAAACCAAAATAACCAACGGCAGTTCAACCGACCAGTCCCAGGTCTTGGAATTCTTCTGCCAGTAACGCAATAGCCACAACACGCCGGCAATGGTCGGCAGCCAGCGCAACCATCCAAAATTACCGCCCAAAAATACATTGGCAGCCGTTCCGATAGTTGGATTAGCCCAATCTATCGGCAAAACAACCCTGCGATCGGATATTACACTCAAGTAGGTAGCGTAAATTTGCCGATCCCATAGTGTTGGCACTATAACCATGATCGCGAATATGGAAACAAAACCAGCTCCGAGTCGCCATTGGCGTTCCCACAAAACCCACAGTGACGCTGAAATCCAGAGCAAAGTGAGTAAATGCGGCTTGATTGACGCGAGGGCGAGCCAAGCACCCGCCCAAAACCACGCCTGCTTGCGCGCCGCCAAAAGAAAACCAATGAGGCCCACGAGAACTAGCGGCCCAACTTGTCCCATGAGCAACGGGGAGTTGGAATATAGCCGCCAGAGTAGCAAAGCCCCAAATAAATGAATACGCTGTTTTGCAAGAACCAGAGAGTCTGGGCGGTATCATAATCGAAATATCCAAACGGCAGAAACACGGACAGAGTCCACGGCGGATAATACATCAACAGCGCCGTGGATCCGGTCCACCCTGCGGACCTTTGCATTTCAAGCTGCTCGGCCGGTAAAAAAGCATTGCCGTTGGTCAAGAGAAGTCGCGCGGCCGCCCAGTATGCGATAAAGTCGTTGATCATTGATCCCTGTTGCCTTTCATCGCACGCAGTTGGTTTCAAGCCAAACTTTATGGCGCAAAGATGCGGGGGTGTGATAGGAGCTATTACAGATAGAGACCTATCATTCTCTCTATGGACAGACAACCCAACTTTCTCTTCATCATTACCGACCAGCATCGCGCTGATCACCTCGGTTGTTACGGCAACACCGTAGTACAAACACCGAACATCGATCGGCTCGCCGACGCGGGCACATGCTTCGAGCGCTTCTACGTTGCCACGCCGATCTGCATGCCAAACCGCGCGACGTTGATGACCGGGCGCATGCCGTCGCTGCACGGCGCCAGGCAAAACGGCATACCGCTGTCGCTCACGGCGACGACCTTCGTCGACGTTCTGCGCGCCGCGGGTTACGCTACCGCACTCATCGGCAAGTGCCACCTGCAGAGTATTAACGGCAACCTTCCGGTCGTGGGCATGCCAGAAAGCGATCCGCTTCGAAGCCCGCCGCCAGCGGAGCTTCGCGAAGCCGACGCCACGCTAACCCAGCATGGCCGCTACGATCAGGAGCTGCCGTCCACGTGGGCGCTCGGGCACTATGCGCGATGGCTCAAGGCGCACCATCCGAATCCCGACGTGCTCCGCGGTCCGGAAAATCAACTCCCTGGCAATCACTACATCTCACCGCAGGCCTGGCGCACAAGAATTCCCGAGGCGTTCTACCCGACCGCATACGTCGCCGAGCGCACAATGATGTATTTGGACAATTACGCCCGCACGGACCGCAGCAGACCGTTTTTTCTTCAATGCTCGTTCCCCGATCCACACCATCCGTTTACACCGCCGGGACGCTATTGGGATATGTACGATCCCGAATTGGTCGAATTGCCGCCGTCGTTCTATTCGGGCGAGAGGGCGATACCGCCGCACCTGCAAAGTCTCTACGACGAACGCGCGCAAAACATGGCAAATAGAGACGGTCAACGCGTCTTTGCGGTCACCGAACGAGAGGCGCGCGAAGCGATCGCGCTGACCTATGGCATGATCTCGATGGTCGACGACGCCATCGGTAGTATTTTGGGTTGGCTATAATCGCTCCGCATCGATGAGGACACGGTTGTTGTGTTCACCAGTGATCATGGCGACTTTATGGGTGATCACCAGTTGCTGCTCAAAGGCGCGCTGCATTACCGCGGCCTCGTGCGCGTACCGTTTATCTGGCACGATCCGGCCGCCGAGGCGAAAGGAGTCGTGAATACCGGGCTCTGTAGTACGCTCGACATCGCCAACACGATCCTCGCCCGCGCCGAACTGCAGGGGCACAACGGCATGCAGGGAATCAGCCTGTTGCCCGCGGCAAACGGTAAGGATACGGGCCACGACTCTCTCGTCATCGAAGAGCACCAGCGGCGCGGTTATATGGGGCTGAAAAATAATTTTCGCGCGCGCAGCCTGATCACCAAAGAGTCTCGATTGACGCTCTACGAAGGCGTCGAATGGGGCGAGCTTTACGATTTCAATAAGGACCCTTATGAGATGAACAACCTCTGGGAGGATCCGCAGTCGCGCGAGCGGCGCCATGACCTGACGGAAAAACTGGCGCGCAAAATGATGGAGCTCGCAGACTCAAGTCCGCTGGCGACGCACCAC
>VBKX01000305.1 GCA_005879435.1 Deltaproteobacteria bacterium | reverse complement strand
AGTAAGGACGGTATAGAATTTCATAAGACCCCCTTTTATGCTGCTACAGTAACGGACCTTCTTTGGTTCGCGCAGGTCGGGCGGGCCGAAACACAGGTGGAATGCTGGACGATGACAGAGAGATTTACGGTGGGCGGCTCCGCGCATGAACCCACACTCCCACGATAAACCGCTAAAGCCCCATGTCAATACGGGTGGCTTGTGAACTTTGCGGAGGGGCGAGCAAACGCTAGACTATTTATAAAGGCCGTCAATGACGCCACTGCGGTCCAGCTCCGCTAGTAGGCGAGTGTCGACAAATTGTTCCGGCTTCGCCGTCTTGGCTTTTGGATCGCTCTCAGCGATCAGGTCGAGCACGCGCTGAATTCCTTCCAAAGTTGGATAAGGTTTGCGCTGCACGACGTCCTGAATGAAGATGTTGTAGGTTTCCTCCAAGCTGGCGCGCTCCTTGTTAAAATCCAGTTTCATGTAACGAGCGGTGATGCGCATACTCTCTTCTTTGTGTGTCTTTGCATAGTGGATTCCCGCGACGTAAGCACGCATGAAGCGCGCGGCGACGTCGGGTTTTTCCCGCAGGAATGCGCCGCTGGCCGCGATAGCCGAGCCGGCGTATTCGAATTTCTCCTTGATCATATCCAGCATCGAGTAGAACCCTTGCTCTCTCGCGACGCGCGTGATCGGCGGGGCAAAGATCGCTGCCTGCACGACGCCTGACTTGAGTGCGGCCAAGCGTGCGGTTTGACCGCCGCCGAGTTGCAGAAGCGTCACATCGGATAGCGCAACGTTGAGGCGCTTGAGAGCCAATCTCACGCCAAAATCCGATAGCGATCCAAAACGCGCGATCGCGATCTTGCTTCCTTTGAGCTGGTCGGGACGGTTTATCTTCGGATCCGACATCAAAACGTAGGTCAGGTGGTTGATCATGCCGGCGATGATCTTGATGTCAGATCCGCGCAGACTGCTCGATATCGCCGCGGTCGATCCCAGCAAGCCTAGCTGAATTTCGCCCGACAGCATCGCCTGGACGGCGATGGTGCCGCTGTCCAAATAAATGATCTCGGGATCGAGACCATATTTCTGAAACATGCCGGACTCTTTTATGATGTAAAATGCCGACTGCTCGCCTGTGATAGCGGAATAAAAGATGCGAATCTTCTCAGCGGCGAAGCTTCCTCCAGGGGCGAGAGAGCAAAAAAGCATGGCCCATGCCCAGAACATTATTGAGCGCGTCATATATAAATGATTCGGCGGTTGATCACGGAAATGCCTCGATAGCGGTCACGCCGCGCTTGTAATATGCGCGTGCGTCGAACGTCGGCTCCGCGTCGAGTCGCATTAATCGTTTCGCCGTAAAATTCTAGGGTCAGCTTCTCACGGAGCGATGAGAGTCGCAATTAGCTCATTGCCGGCGCACTGCCGCTACTCAGATTTCAGCGTCGCTCTTGACCTTCGGCTCAGTGCTGGGTATGCACCGCCGATGCCGATCCACTTCATTACGCTGGCGCTAAAGTTCCAGGGTACAAAGGATAAAAAGATAATCGTTCAGATTGCCGGCCTGAACCGCCTGCTTGCTCAGATGGATGCTCGCTGTGGTGATCTTTCCCAACCGAAGAATCGTCAGTGATTGGTTGTTTAACTCCTGATTTGTTTTGCTTGCGGGTTTACCCTGAACCTCGCCACCAAGGCGCGTCTATTGCAAAGACGCGCTCACCTTGCGCGCGAAGCTGAAGTCGAAAACGCGCTCAGGCGTCGGCGGCGTGGCTTTGACGCGTTGCGCGGCGGACGCGATCATCTCCCGCTGCAACTTTTCGTCCACCAGGCCCGATAGGAGATATCCCCGCATCGCCGCGTCATAAGCACGTTCGGTAAACCGTTCCCGCTCCTTTCCCAGATCGAGATACGGCCCTTTCATAAACTCCAGGGCGTACTTTTTGTCGTTCTTGATCTGCCGCACCGCTCGCAAGGTCGCACGGATGGTTTTAGTTACCAGCTCCGGCCGTTCAGTGACGGTCGCTTTCGCCACTGCCAAGCCGCCCTGGATGATCCGGTAAACGTCGCCGCCCGACGCGATTTTTCGAAAGCCCTCATCTTGGGCCATAAAGGTCTGCGGGATCTGCAACAGGGTGGCCTCGATCACCCCGGCCTTCAAGGATGCATAGGTGACGTCGCTGGCACCGAGCGGCAGGAAAGTCACTTGCTCGGGCGGCACGTGATTCGCGATCAGGATCTGGCGAGCCAAAATCTCGGTCAGGCCACCGATTCCGGCAACGCCGATCTTCTTTCCGCGTAACTGTTGAATGCTGGTAATGCTCGGCTGGACGATCAAATCAAATGACGGCGCGTCGCTCATCGCCAGAACGACCCTGACGTCGGCGCCGTTCACGATCGCGCTGACCGCAGTGCCCGTCGCCGTGCCGAAGTCAATGCTGCCTCCCAAAAGCGCTTGTACCGCCAAGTTCGCCTTAATCAGAATGATCTCGGCGTCCAAACCTTCCTCGCGGAAAAAGTTTCGCTCCCGCGCCACGTAAAAGGGCATGTCCAACGTGCTGCGCGACACGATGCCGATGCGGACGGGAGAGAGCTTTCCCGGTTGTTCCGCACAAAACGTGCTTTTGGTTGCGGCGGGAAGCAGGATTGAAGAGACCGAAAGGAAACCAATCGCGATCCATCCTGTTTTACCCATCGGCTTCTCCTCGCAACGATGGCGTTGGTTGCGAACTGATGATCGTCCAGCCTTTACAGAAGGCCCGCGACGAACTGTGCTGAAGTTTCCGCGGACCGCTCACCTGCGTTCAATCTTAGGTTCGACGTGAGCGGTCCGGCATACTAACGTCCCAGGCGTTCGAGTTGCTCGAGGTGATCGGTTTCCGATGCCAGCATATTCTCCAAGCGTATCGCCAGACCTTTGTCGCCAAATTCCGCCGCCTGGTCGATCCGTTTCGCGTAGTTGCCGATGACCTTCCGCTCCGCGGCAATGTTCTGCTGCAAAAGCTCGCGGGCAGCGCCAAATTCTGCGGGCATAGCCGGCCGGATACGCACTTCGCCGCCAAGCGCCACGATCTTGTCGGCGAGGAAAGTAGCGTGGTCAAGCTCGCTGGGTAGCTCTTTTTTCAGTAACTCGCGAAGCTCGTGGCCGAGCATGCCGCGGCCGGCGGCGGCGTGATATACGCTCCGCAGAATCGCCTCGAGCTCGAGGTTGAGATCTTCATTCAGGCCGTTTATGAGATCCTCCCGGGTCATGGTCACAGAATGGCCCACCACGTGTCTGACTGGCACTTTGAAGCGGCGTTCGATGCGCCGGGGCTGGTCAAGCGCCACCCAGCGTGACCTTTGCAGCGGTAGAGTGGAGATAATGATGCCGTCATATTTTTCTTGGTGCTGTTCCAGTTCGTTCTCGATTGCCTTTACAGGCGAAGCATCGCCCACTTCCGTGCGCGCGACTTTCGCGCCCACTCCCGCTAGATGATCCTTTGCAGCTTGAGCGGTCCGCTTCGCTATTGTTTCACTATCGCCATCCTGCCAATCGAGAAGATCTTCCATCGGTGTGGCGGGAACCAGCAAGACAAACTCTGTATCTATATCCTTTGCAACGATCTCCCGAACTGCACTGGCCAGCTCCGGGCTCGCTGCGGTTTGGTTGGCCAAACTGAGATAGCGTGGCATGGTACACCTCCCGAGAAGTTGTGGACCGACAACCGAAGAAATAGGCTGAACGACGTCCCAAATACAAGGCTTTTTTTCGTTGTGTTTTTCAGAGCCGACAAGTGCAAGATGCAAAACCGTAAGCCCCTGTTCATCCGCAAGTCCAGCAAACCTCAAGGTACGAGAAGAGAGTCAGCATCCTGAATGGCGAAAAGTACCACCCCCTTTGGGTTGCGTTGGACTAAAACGAATCACGTCCGAAAATGGCGAATCGCTCGCTTGCGCAAGGACGTCGCTTGTTCCAATCTGTCCCTACAACGTTATGAAAGATTTTTACCAAGCTTTGCTCGCTCGCGATTACCGCTTCGACGGTAAATTTTTTGTGGCGGTGAAAACCACCAGAGTTTACTGCCGGCCGATTTGCCCGGCGCGACCGAAACGCGAGAACGTCGTGTTCTTCCCGGATGCGGCGTCAGCTGAAGCTGCCGGGTACCGACCGTGTCTGCGTTGCCGGCCAGAATGCGCGCCGCTTTCACCGGCCTGGTGGGGCAAGAGGGCCGTGGTTCAACGCGCGCTCAAACTCATCGCCAACAACGGGCTTCATCACAAGACTAACGAGGAAGAGTTTGCCCAACGACTGGGCGTGAGCGCGCGGCATTTGCGGCGGCTTTTTGCAGAGGAAATCGGCCGGACGCCCAAACAAATCTCCGACGCCAACCGGCTCGATTTCGCGCGCCGACTGATCATTGAAACGTCCATGCCGATCATGACAGTGGCCCGCGCCGCCGGCTTTTCCTCGCTCAGACGTTTCAACGATGCTTTCAAGAAGCGCTTCGAGCGCGCGCCTTCTCAATTGAGGAGAGCGCGGTCAAAAATCAAACCCACGGAGGGCATCGAGCTCAAACTGTCGTTCAGACCGCCTTACGACTGGCAGAGCCTTATTCGGTTCTATCAATCGCATCCGATTCCAGGCGTCGAATACGTCGCGGAAAATTCCTTCGAACGGGTTTTTCGTATCGAAGGAACCGTCGGATTCCTTCGAGTTCAGCCGGTAGCCGGAAACCCGCAACTGAAGCTCAGCGTTGTCACTGAAGATCCGCGACTTCTTTTCGGCGTCGTGAATCGGATCAGAAGAATGTTCGACTTGGATTCCGATCCGATGTTGATCGCTGACAGCTTTGCTCAGGTGCCGCTGCTCGCCAAGCTTGTGGATCGTTTTCCCGGGCTAAGAGTGCCAGGGAGTTGGGATCCTTTTGAGACGGCGGTCTGCTCGATCTTAGGGCAGGTCGTTTCGGCTCAGCAGCGGGCCGATCTAGTCGGTCAGCTCGTGCGCGGTTATGGCGAAGAAATTATTCACCCACTGACGGAAGCAAAGGCGTACTTATTTCCCGCTCCCACGGTCTTGGCGAGCGCCGACCTGAGCGAAGTGAGAACAAGCCCTGCGCGCAAAGAGGCGGTTCGCGATTTCAGCCGCCGCGTGTTGAGCGGAGCGATTTTTCTTTCGGAAGCTCAAGACCCGATGATGTTTCGCAAAGCGCTGCTCGAAACCAAGGGATTGGGACCGTGGTCGGCTGAATACATAAGTTTGAGATCTATCGGCGACACGGATGCCTTTAAGTGATCAAACCGTGGAGATCCTATGCGGCGGTCTACCTTTGGAAGGAATTTGCGCAAAGCCTCTCCAAGCAAAAAGGCAAGAAACCACATGACTCTATTTTGCAAAGCGCTGAAGTCGCCGGCCGGAAAGTTCAAATGAGTCGCAAACGGCGAAACTCTGGGCAGCTGCTGAAAAACCGTTTAAGAGTCCTTCGACCTCGCTCAGGACGAGCGGAGGGGATTTGATATTATGGATGTCATTCCGTGCTGCCCGATGAAGCATGAGATCTTCGAAGCATTCAAACCTTTTTGCAGCAACCCTGACGACCGTTTTATGGCAGCAGGAGCCGAAGACTCACGCAAATCCACTTTAAAGCGTTACCGACCAAAAATCTGGTTCACGAATCCGCTCTTTTCAAGCTCGGTTAAAATCGAGTTGTCGATGAACTGTTCCGGCTTCGCCGTTTTGGCGCCGGCATGACGTGTGAAGTTCAGCACCGATTGCACTCCGGCGGTCGAAACATAGGGCACGCGCTCCCAAACTTTGATGAAGGTTTGATAAGTTTCGTCCAGGTCCTCTTGGTTCGTGGTTTTGGTATATGCGCCGATAATCTGTTTCGTTTCTTTCGGGTTGGTGGCTGCGTATTTCACCGCTTCGATATACGCTTGCAGAAAACCCCGGACGCGATCGCGATGTTCTTTCAAGAAGTCTCGCGTCGTCGCCAATCCCGCATGGATCATCGGGATATTCCGCTCGGGAACGTTGACGATTTCTTTAAACCCCGCCTGGCGCGCTTTGAGCGTCACCGGCGCCGAAATAATCCCCGCGTCGATCACTCCGGTCGTGAGCGCGGCAAGGATCTCGGGGCCGGTTTTCAAGTAAAGCATCTTGACGTCCTGCCCCGGCACCAGGCCGGCCTCCTGAAAAAGAATCCGCGCCAGATGATCGCTGATGGAGCCGGGAGTAAGCGCCGAAACAACTTTGCCACGCAGATCGGCCAGTGATTGGATCTCCGGCTTGGCAAAGATGGAAAGCACCACTTTGTTCGCGATGCCGGCGATGTAAACCACTCTTTCGCCGTTGAGCCCGGCCTCGAGCAATTCCCCGCCG
>VBKX01000302.1 GCA_005879435.1 Deltaproteobacteria bacterium | reverse complement strand
CACGCGCGAGATGGCGCTCGACTACGGTCCGCTCGGAATCCGCATCAATTGCGTTTGCCCGGGCGCCATCGAGACGCCCCGCTTCCGCGGCTTTCCGCCTAGGCCAACTCTCGGTGAAGGCATGACGGATGAACAGCGCAAAACCATGGGCGCTAGCAACAAAGCGCTGCTGCGCATGGGCCGGCCCGAAGAGATCGCCTATGGGGTCTTGTTCTTAGTTTCCGAGGAAGCTTCGTTCGTCACCGGGCATGCGCTGGTGGTCGACGGCGGGCAAACGATCGACGCGTAGAAAAACAGTTCCAAGTTCCAGGTTCAACGTTCCGGGTGCGAGGACCTTGAACCTTGAATTTGGAACCCGGAACTATTTACGCACCACGTACCAGTTGTTTTGAATGTCATGTGATAGTTCATGTTTCTCCACGGCGCGAAAGCCTGCCTTTGTGAGATATTCGCGGGTCTTTTCTTCCCCCCACATCGCGCCAAGCCCTTCCCCGTTTTGCGCCAAGGACACCGTCATGCAATGCATGCAAGATATCGTGTAGAGCAAAGGGCCGAGGGGATGATCCAGATTGTTATGGATATGGCTCGATCCTTTGATGTCCTGCATCAGGTAAAAGCCGTCGGGCCGAAGCGTGCGGTAGATTCCGCGGAGCACGTTTAACGGCTTGGCCTGATCGTGGATCGCGTCGAAAGTCGTTACCAGGTCGAACGCTTCGGCCTCCGCTGTTTTATCGAATTGGCTGAGATCGGCAACGATAAATTCGATATTTCTAAGCTTCTTGTCGGCCGCTTCTTCCCACGCCGACAGAATTGCTTCGCTCGACAGGTCGATCCCGGTGAACCGGCTCTTCGGATAGAGATCAGCCAACCGATTGATAATCCGACCCCGGCCACAGCCGACGTCGAGCATTTGAATTCCAGCGCTGAGTCGTTGCGCCAACTGCGGAACCAACGGCACAATATGCAATTCCAGCGACGACAATACCGACTGCCCGCTATCCTCCGCCATCACGGCGTGAAAGCGTGGAAACTTCGAATAAGGAACGCCGCCGCCTTTTTTGAAACATTCAACAATATTGTCTTCCACGCTTCCCAGCAACGGAATGTATTGGGCAAACACAGCGAGGTTATCCGCGCCAGCGGGTCTCGAAAGAAAAGCCGCATGCTCCGGCGGCAATGAAAACCGCTTCGTCGACGCATCGACGTCAACAATTCGACCGGTAACCATGGCGCCTAGCCACTCGCGCACGTAACGTTCATTCAAGCCCGCTTTCGTGGCGATCTCGGCAGAGGTTGACGGCTCCAAGTCGCGCATAGCATCGAGCAAGCCGGTGCGGTGACCGACCGATATCATCAAGCATAACGCGCCGTCATTCAGTGTGGTTAACAGTCGCTCGGCGAAAGCGCTGGCTTTGGCGGAGTCAAACGTGGCTGTCATTTAACAACCTCCAATTTGATTAGCTTCCGAATACGCGGTCGACTTCTGCTACGACCTGTTCGTGCGCGTGATTTCGGCACACGCGTCCGTGCGCGCCGAGCAAGTGTTTGAACTCCAGTTTCAACAAGCGCTCAAAGTCGGCCCGCAAGGATTGGCCCTTGGGCGTCATCGCCTTGAGCCAGAAAGTTCCGATCAGCATGCGCAGTGAAAAGCCATTGACTGTCCAATACTGCAGGCTGTCGCAGGTGATTAAACCCCCGCCATGGTTCTCAAGCAAGATGGCGCTCTCCGGAAACTTCGTTGCCTTGAATAGAAATAACTCGGCGGCAGGAATCGGCAATGGCGTCTCATCGCGAAGTACGTGTGTCGGGCGCGGTTCACGGTAACGATCCGATCCGGGTTGACACCAGAATTCCGCGCCGTAGCGATCGACATAATAGCGGTCATCCACACCATGATAGTAACCGATTCGAAGGACGCGCTTCACCTTGCCGATTTTTTCCAACTGCGATTCCGCCGGCGCCGAGAGCCGCACCGGGTTAATCAGACTAAGCTCGTCGTTACTGCGCACGATCGCCATGTTTCGATTCAAGCGCGTGGCGGGGCCGACGCGCGCGCTGCCGTGGACAAGAAAAATATCAGGGAAAATCTCTTCTATCCGCTCGTGCGGCAAAGCCGGGGAATAATCGGCGGGACGCATCATTGGGCTGCTCATGACTCCGTTACTCCATCAATCTAAACACTTAAAGGTTAGGTCCAAGGTGGAAAATTTCCTTCCGCGGCGAGTTGCCTCATGCGTTCGTCGATCTGGCGCATGTAACTCCGTCTATTTGCCGGTCCAAGATAGCGCTTCGCCGATAAAAACATCGCAGAAAAACGGCACCAACAATGCGTCGCCTTTGGGCAGGGCCTTGCCCAGCACGTGTAGAGATACACTGGGATAATCGGCACGGTGGGGTTGCGGGCGGCCGGACCGCATCAACTCTACGGGTGCGCTGCCGGCGCATCGGTTCCGATCAGCTTGGTGAGCGGTAGATATTCTTTAGCGAAGATCTCGATCGCTTGCGCCAAGTCGCTCGCCGTTCGGTCCAGATTCGCCCGCGCGCGGAGATCGGTGCCGAACTCCAGCTGAATCGCGTCGATGCGGGTGCCGCGATGGCGGCCATAGGTCTGCGTGGTGTAGCCTCCAGTGTATCGGTGCTCGCGGCCGTCGCCGACGCCGGTGGGCGCCACCTTGTAGCCCTTCAACGACATCTGCGCCAGGATACTTTTAGGTCCGCTGACGGCTTCAGCGCGAACCGCTGCCGTAGTGCCGCGACGCTTTTTCCATTGTTGGTACCGCGAAAGATCGTGTCCGCCACCGCGCCCTGTCCGTGAATGTCGAGCAGCAGTCCGCTACCCCACTGCAGGCGAATCCGCTCTGAGGCTTCGGCGAGCGCCCGGTGGTAAGCATCATAGTAAGGTTTTGCCGCGGCGGAATCGTAGGCCGCCGCTGCAGGCCGATTGGCGTCCACATATTTTCTCTCAAAGTGGGCGAGTACAAGGAATGGCCGGGCGCCGAGTCGATCGCCGACCTTTGAAGCGAGTGTTTCGGCAAGCTCCGCCGTATTGCTATCCCGTTCAGTTATGAACTGCGAAACACCCGTACCGCTCCTGACCGGGACTCCGGGGATTTTTTGTCGGCCGCCGTGCGACGCGGCGATAATTATCGGCAACATGCCCATCCAGGTGGTGAGTAAATGTGACGCTGCGTTATTCGCCTGTGCACCTGCGAGCGCCGGCAAGATAACCGCTAGCATCAACGACCGCATTCCCGTTCGTGCGCAGACCCGAAGCCCCGCGATTCTCGGTTCCGTCGTCAAATATCGCATTGTGTGCCGTCGTTTCAACGACTTTCACCAAGCGCAATACCGGCGCAACCTCGTGCACGCTCCGGCGATCTTGATCCACCGGTGATTTTTATTCTGTAGTTATTTCGGCTCGGGCATTTTGGCCGAAAGCTTTTTGATAAATTCCGCTGGAAAGGGCTCGGCCTGGAGCTCGCGAGCTTTTTTCACTCTGAGCCAGGCTTCGGAGTAGCGTTCCTGGTCGTATAAGGACATCGCCCACTCGCGCCAACTTGGAGCGAATTTGGCATCATTCTCCAGGCTTTCGGTAAACCGGGAATTGGCTAAAACAAAATGCTGCGCTCGTTCGAGTTGCCGATCCGCGGGCAGGTGCGCCGCGTACGCCGAATGCACCGTGCCTAGATCGCAGAGGAGCGCCACCCGCTGGATCGGATCCTGGATCAGCTCACGGGCTGTTTCCAGATGTTCCAACGCCTCAGCCAGTTTCCCCTTTTCGCTCAGCACCGCGCCGAATCCCCAAAAGACGCTGTAGTTTTTAGGGTTTAAAAGCCAAGCTTGATTGAAGCGCTGCATCGCGAGATCGGCCTGACGCGATCGGACCGCGGCCCACCCTTGAGTCGCCAGCGTGTTGCTGCCCGCTTGCCGGCTGCCGAAACGCAGCGTCGAGTCCCGGATGAAGGCCTCATCGTTTTTCTTGAGATCATCCGGCCGAGTGATTTTCGGTTGCCCGAACATTGGCAAGGATTCCGTCGCATCCGCTTGAGCACGGGCGATCGGCGACGCAGCGAGAAGAAAAATTATCCCCCACTCCAATAGTCCGCATGACAACCTCATTGTAAGACGTAGCAAACGCACTTTATGTTCCCCGTTTGTTAAAACTTCCATCATCGAACTAACATGACGCAACGTGTTGTTCTAGAGAGCCATAGCGATTAGTTGAAACGACGGTTCATGGTTCGACAAAGGGCACGAACTGTGCGGCCCCTTTTCAGCGCAGTGAGCAAGGCGGGGGACACGCTTCAGAGCAGCCGACTCGTAGATCGACTTATGTTAGTTTTCACACCGGCCAGCCATGTTGCGATAGGTCGATCAAGTTGCCGTCCGGGTCGGCCACACGGTATTCGGCCTCTCGATTCGCCGGCCGCTTTTGGATCTCGGAGGCGGCGCCGAATTCTTTGCACACAGACTTCAATTTTTCGACGTCGTCGACTTCCATGCCGAAATGATAGAGCCCTTCTTTATAGTGCGGCCGTTTTTGGATGATCGCGAGATTGAGATAGCCGTCGGTTAAGTAGATCGCCGGACCGACCCCCTCGATCACCTTCATGCCAAAAGCCTCAGTATAAAACTTCACCAGACGCTCGCGATTTTCCGAAACTATAGCCAAGTGGCGAATACGTGCCATGAACAAAATCTCCTTTCACGTCTTATTTATACAACCGATCGATGAATCCTTCATCCTTCAAACGTTGAACTGAACCGAAATAAAGATGCTTTTTAATGTCCAGACCGGCGAGCTTCGGCGCGATACGATAGGTAATCTCAAGAGTGTTCTGTATCGCCTTTTCGTTGGGAATCGGCACGCGGTCGAGGCCGTTGGCGTAACCCTCATACGCGCTCTCGATCGTCTTTGAGTCTGCCGTCCTCATATATTTGCGCAGCGCCACAAGCGGTTTGTCACGGTCATTCACAATCGCCGCAACGGCGGCGACGTATGCGCGCGCGACTCGATAAATCAGGGCCGGATTTTCCTCGGCGTATGTTCGCGTCGTCCAAAGCGCATCGATGATCAGCGGGATCGGCTCGACTTCGATAATATTGAGACCTTTTGCTTCGGCTGCCGGCACCAACCCTTTGGAGATCGGCGCCGCCTGAACTCTTCCGCCCGAGAGCGCCGCCAGGCGAGACACCGTGCCGCCCACGGCGAGATAGATCACATCCTTGTCAGGATCCAAGCCGTTGTTCTTGATCACCATGCGCGCGATCTCGCCGGCCCGTCCGCCGATCTGAGAGATGCCGACGATCTTGCTCTTCAGATCTTGAATGCGTTTGACTTGTTTGGCGACGGCGAAAACATAAGGCAAAATATTCTTCGCAGAGGCCAGCAAGACGATATCTGCACCGGCGCCCACCGCCGAAAGCGCCGACACAGCGTCTCCTGCCATAAATTGGGTATGCCCAGACAGCAGGCTCTGGATCGAGAGCCGTCCGCCTTCCATATAAATGAGCTTTGCGTCGACGCCGTTCTCTTTGAAAAAGCCGCCTTCTCGCGCTATCCACAAGCTCGACGACTCGCCGCTCAAGCCGGGATAGGAGATCGCGATCTCCTGCGCAGCCGCTGGCGTGCAACAACACCATAATCCTCGTCACTCTTCCTTCCAGATACTTTCCGGATGCCGTTCCATGAGCTCATGAACGAATTGGGCAAACTGGCCATTTGCCGTGGAAGCGTCCGCCTGGATACCGCCGTCACGCGCTCCAAGGAGACACATGACTTTACCGTCGTTCTCGGTTATCTCGATAAAAGAATTGATGCCAAAAAGCACTTGGATTCTTTTGTAGCCCCGTTCCCGGTCTCCTTCGACAACGACCGCTCGGATCTTTGCCATCTTTGATCTCGCTCCTTTAGTTTTCTTAACGATTCAATAAGAACTCTTCGCGCAATTGCTGATAAGGTTTATCGAACTGAACCGCATCATCCGGCGTCAGCAGCAGTATCTTAATTCCCTTTGCCTCGATATCGATATCGGGATAGCGCGGCCGCACGCCGCGCCGCGCCGAAATCCGGCCGAAGTCGGCAAAGATCTTCTGCGCCGGCTCGGAGAGAAGATAGTCGAGGAGCAACGCCGCCGCATAGGGTCGCGGTGTTTTCTTGATCACGCCCACCGGACTCGGCGTCGCCGGCGTCGGGTCGGGATAAGAGATCTCTATTGGACAGCCGCGCGTGTGTTTGAGATCCGCCAGGCGGTAAGCATAGAGATCGATGGCAGCTTTGAATTCGCCGGCACAGAGCAGTTGCGCCATGAGTGTGTGGCCCTTGCGCACCACCACTTCGTTCTTGCTGATCGCCTGCAGGTATTTCTTCGTGCGTTCCGGCCCCCAGGTCTTGAACCAGCCCATGATGGATTTGTCCGGATCCATGTCGAGCGCGAAATTGCCTTTCCATTTGGGATCTAAAAAATCCTCGTATTTCTTCGGCGCCTCGGCCGCCGGCACCAAGCGCGTGTTATAGGCGATCACCGCAACGTTGTAATCGTAAGCTGTCCAGTAGCCTTGGCGGTCTTTGTGGGATTCTGGAAACGCCGCGCGCTCGGGCGAATTGTATCGGCCGGCAATCCCTGCCTTGATCAACGCCGGAATATGCTCGTTGCTGGGCGCCATCACGTCGGCGTCGAGCTTGCCGCTTCTCGCTTCGGTCAACAGCCTATTGGCGACCCGCTCTCCCGAAGCGCGATAGCCGTCAAGTTTTACGCCGTAACGTTTATCGAAATCGATGCGCAGGCGTTCCAAGTGATCCGCGCTGATGTTGCCGTAGACAATCGCTTTGCCCTCCGCCTTGGCGCCGGCGACCAGCCGTTTCTGTCTCTCCTCGGCGGGCAGCTTCAATAATTCCTGCCAAATCTCTTCCGGCTCCCGAGATGCCCCGCGCGCGCCGCTCAGCGGTGACATAATGAAGACGCAAATCAACAGGAGCATTGACGAGCAAAGCAACACTCTCATGATACTGCCTCCGATCACGCCCAGTACGTCGTTCGATCCACGGGTATGTGCTGCAAAATCTCGCCCGGGACAAATTCTTCCAACTCGATCCTCGCCAGCGCTTCGTCAGGACATTTCGATACCGGCGAGAACGGCCGATCGAGCGGTTTGGTGGCGTCGACGATCATCACGGAGGTTTTACGCGGGTCTTCCATGGACGGATCGATCAAACTGCCGCGCATGATTTCCGGGATGATCGAGATCTGGCGGTGCGGTTGCACGCGCGTCGCCAGCGCCCAGAGAATTTCCGTCGGATTGTAAACGTCGATGTCCTCGTCGAACACGAACACATTCTTGGCCCAATCCCACGTCAACGCCGCTGCTGCTGCCCGCCCAGGATCGCCTTCGGACATTTTTTTTATCGGGATGAAAACATTAAGCAGCGCATGGCGTCCGCTCGCGCATACAACTTGCACGCCGG
>VBKX01000301.1 GCA_005879435.1 Deltaproteobacteria bacterium | reverse complement strand
CGCGATCCTGAATTTGAAGATCAAGAGTCAACAGTGGCAAGCGGAACTGAGCGTAAGGAAGAGTTACATCGACGGTCAGGAGCACGAGCACGCGGAGCAGCGGCACAAAACGTTCCATGACGACGACGCGAAGGCCAAGGCAGCGTTCAAGGATATTAAGGCGTCGATCATCGAAGCGAAGATGAATGTCGACGACCTACAGGCTGAGATAAATGACGCCGACGCCGAGATTGAGGAACTTCTTGTCGAGCGTGAAGCCGCAGACGATGCAGCGGAGCGCGCAAAATACGAACGCTAACGCGAAAGCGGCGCGAAGAGTTACTGCCAAGGCGTCGGCGTCGCGCAGGTGCCGTATCGGTGGAATCATCTGGAGAGGCGCATCACGGCGATATTCCACGGCGGCGGTTCCGTCGTTCGAGCATACGAACATCCGTATCAAGAAAGTTTGAAAGGCAACATTGCGGCCGTCGAGAGACAGATAAAGCCGATCACGGTATCAACATCAACCGAGGGTCCGGCAGATAGCGAAGTGACCGCATCAATCGAAGCCGCATCCCCGATGATCCACTAAGCAATCGAAAAGGAGCCATCACAATGAACACTGACGTTAATCAGAAAAATGCGGGAGGCGAGAGCGACGCAAGAACGCGCCGGTACATGCAAAGTCACCAGACCGATTATCGCACCGCGCTGTATACGGTCATGAGTACCGACCGCGATCTAAACCGTTGTTACGCTAAAGAATCTTTAATTATGGCAGCGCCGCGACGAAGCCGAAATTTTGCAAGAATGCTGGGGCGATCATACGCAAAAGCCTACGTGCCCGACCGGCCCAACGTGCGCGACGCGTTCCTGATCCAACACACCGACGGCAGCTCATACCGTTCAAGCGAACCCTGCGGGATTTGCCGCAGGCTTGCCGCGACCAATTCCGCGCCCCGTTTCGCACTGGACGAAGATGACGGCGTTTTCATCCGCCACGTGGGCAACTCGTGAGCTTTCACTTCGCTTATCTAAGAGACGATCGCGTTTATCTAGCCGCCGACCAAAAGATTTACGACTCCAATGTCCTCGCGCCGAAACTCGTCCGGAATCATCGAGCCGGTTAATATTCCAGCGAGTCTTTTCTTGCCGAGTCAGTTGAGTGGTGCACCCGTGAGTTCGAGAAATATGGACCGTTGGGGGAGATCGATAAACGGCAGTTGATCTTTAGCGTTTATCCCGCCGCCCGTGAGGTGGAGGGCGGGGCATTCCTGGAGGGCGGGGCATTCGGAGACTTTGCCCACAAGGCGGTAGGGAAGGCTAAGAGGGAGAAGTAATGCGGCAACCGCCAACATAGTCAAGAGAAGCAAGCGCAGAAGTAGCCGAATTTTTTCGGGGTTGTAATATAGAGACTGCATGTTCGCCCTCCAGTGAATTCTCCGATGCGATGAAATTATTTGTAGGCCACGTCGTGCAGTTGGAATGGGAATGACAAACGGTGCTGCTTATCGCTTTTCGATGTGCAGGCATAATGTGCAGGCCCCGAGGTGATACATGCCCCCGAGATTTTCGCCAAGCGGTTTAGGGCGCAAAGGCCATGCCATGCCGACAAACCGAGATTCTTGGCAATTACTGGCGATCCTTGCTCGATCTTCGCCGGTTCCAACCGAGGATCTCAGTAAATTTCCTACGTCGTGTTGGAGGATTTACCCTGGTTAATGGCAAGCCGATGGGAAGTGAGATGGCGTCGATGGCGGTTGATCTTCAAGAAAACTTGCTTTGCGACGTGTGCAGCAACGCCTGGTGCGGAGTCAAATTTCCGGGCAAACAAATCCGCCTCGAATGCGCGGGCGACGACGCCGAGCTAGTCAAGGAGATCGTGCGCGTGTGCGATGCCGGAGATGGCGCGGAAGCTCGAAGGGATGATCAAAGAAGCGGGCATCAAGTAACGGCGGCGAACTCCCCGGTGTGCTCGATATTGCCTGTTGGGCCATCGCAGCCGCCTCGTTGAAATCAATCCAAAATGAGTTACTACCCTGCTACACCGTAAATCATCGCAGTCGGCTCCCAGTGAATCAGAATTCGCCCAACTCTGAAAATTTTCCAGCAACATCTTCAGTCGAATGAGCACTTAATTAGATCAAACC
>VBKX01000304.1 GCA_005879435.1 Deltaproteobacteria bacterium | reverse complement strand
TGAGGCGTCGCAGATTCCTCGGCGCGACGTCAAGGCGTTTCTATTCGAAAATCTCGGCGATGAGGAGAACCCCGACGACCGCCACTTGGATATGTTAAAAGACTACGTCGCGGCGAGCGGTGTCGAGCGCGATAGTGTCGAAACGTCGATCGTTTTGCCGGGCACGGACCAGTTGCAGAATTGGGGATGGCGGATGGTCTATCACCGACCCTGGCAAGCCGCGCTGGCGGGCATGTTCATCGGCTTGGAGTCCCAGTTCCTCGATATTTGCAAAAAGATCGTGCCCGCATTGCACAGACACTATGGGTATAAACCGCGCGCCCGCGAGATCCGTTTCTTCGAAGAACACGTGTATGCCGATGAAATTCACGGCGCCAAGGTATTCGCGATCGTCGAGAAATACTGCGACTCGCCGGAGCTGCAGGCGCTCGCCAGACGGCAGATCGAAGAAGCGACGGTGCGGCGCTGGCGTTACATGATCAGCATTTACTGGTATGTGTTGCACGGCAAGGTCGATGACACGCCGGTGTTACCGACGTAGTTTTTGCTACGACTGAACGTGTTCGCCCTTGGGAAGGGTGAGGGCGCACGATAGCCAGCTTTTCCCTCACCTCAGTCCTCTCCCAGTGGGAGAGGAAGCAAGAAATTCAAAAAAGGACGTCATCATGAGTATGCGCATTGACGGTGGCGTAGTGGTGGGCTGGTCCGGGACCAGTCACGAGATCGTGCCGAATGGCTCGGTTCTCATCGACGGCAACACCGTTAAATCAGTAAGCACGGACAAGTCACAAAGCGCGGACCGCGTGATCGACGCATCGGGAAAAATCGTTTGCCCCGGCTTCGTCAATCTGCACGTTCACTCCCAGCTCAATGTCGGCGACTATTTGTTAACCGACGTCACCAAGAAAGACTATTTGGCAGCGAACTGGTTTGTCTTCGGAGCGCCGCTCAAGGAGAAGATCGAACCGGCCGCGCCACCCGCGGTCGCCATGGGACGAAAATATGCGCTTTACAGCGCGCTCCGTAATGGCGCGACTACCGTACTCGATCCCGGCGGGGGACCGGGCGCATTGGATGACTACGTCGCGATCGTTGGACAAACCGGCGGACGGGTATTCTTTAGCCCGCCCTTTCGCAGCCACGATATCTTCACCGACGCAGAGGGCCGTCACTATTATGAAGAGAGGCCGGACAGAGGACGCCCGGGTTTGAAAGTCGCGGTGGACTTCATCAAAAAATTTCACGGCGCGCACAACGGACGTCTACAGGGCATTTTGAATCCGGCCCAGGCCGAGACCTGCGAGCCGTCGCTGCTCAAAGAAAGCGTCGCCGCTGCGAAAGAATTGAATATACCGATCCATATTCACGCGGGCGGCAACTTTCGCGAGTTTCTCGAAATTCTAAATAAGTATCGTAAGCCCGTAGCCGAGTATCTCGCCGACGTAGGTATCCTGGGACCGCGCACGACCCTCGGCCACATGGCGATCACCGGCGGTCACTCGCGGGTCGATTATCCGCGCGGCGACGAGTTGAAGATTCTCGCCGAGACCGGCGCGACCATCGGCCACTGCCCGCACAAGTGCGCCAAGATGGCCTTCGCCATGGAATCCTTCGACCAGTATCTGGAAGCGGGCGTGCGAATTGGCTTGGGAACGGATACTTATCCGCTCGATATCGTTTCCGAGATGCGTTACGCCTCGCTGATATCGCGGCTGGTCGACAGGAAAGCGTCAGGCGCTAGGGCGACGGACGTGTTTAACGCAGCCACCATCGGCGGCGCGAATGCGCTGGGTCGACCGGATTTGGGCCGGCTCGCCCCGGGCGCAAAGGCGGATGTCGTGATCATCAATCTGCGCACGACGTGCTACGGTCCGGTGCGCGACCCGATCAACGCGCTGGTCGAATACGCCAGCGGCGCCGATGTCGAGACAGTAATCGTCGACGGCGAAGTGGTTGTCGAGAATGGCCGCTCCACGCGCATCGATGACGACGAGTTATTTGCGCAGGCGCAAACCGGCGCCAATCGCGCATGGGATAATTGGGCGGCGCGCGATTGGAACGGCAGAACCGTCGAGAAAATCATTCCGCCTGCTTTTCCGACGCGAAAGAGCTAACGATCCATTGATCAAAAGCTGTGAAGTTCCGTTGCTGGCTATCATTAGCCGCACGAAGTTTCCACTCATTGTGTCACCCTGAGCATATGCGAAGGGTCTCGACCGAAGTCGAGATTCCTCGGTGGAGTTTATCCTGAGTGCACGAAGGACCTCGGAATGACAGCATCAGTTTTTCGCGCGAGATAAATT
>VBKX01000303.1 GCA_005879435.1 Deltaproteobacteria bacterium | reverse complement strand
CAACCCATCGCGATTACTTGTCCGAAGCAAACCGATTTACTCTGCAAGTCGCTTCTGCGGAAGAGGTTGAAGACGCCCACAAAGAGTTCTCGACCAAGGGCAAGGAACTCGGCATCACCGAACTCCGCGATCTAGAGACGAATGGGCGCGCGCACTTTTTGCTCAGCGATATCAGCAAGAATTGGTGGGAAATTACGTCGTAAACAACCGATCAATTTCAAGAGATTTGGAACGCCGCTAGCGATTGACCCGTTAGCGGCGTTTTCGTCTTTCGTCATTATCTCGAAAACACGAACAGGATCTCATTACCCGCCGGTCCGGTGGATCGAAATACCGTTAGTCGCGGGATCGGTCAGACGAGTGGCGATTCATCGGTTTTGAGGCTTCCCGCGTTTATCGTGAAGCCGTAGGAAAAGATTGTAAAACGATGCGATGCTGCGCTCTTCTATCTCCGGGTGACCGTCTTTGTTGCGTGAGAGCAGTGTTAGGCTGAGCTGTCTTTTTTGCATCTCCAACAACTCGGAGCCTTTGAGTTCTAGATAGTGTCCAACCGTGCGGAGCGTATTGGGCAAGCTGTAAAAATCGGGCAAGCGATTCGGCTGCGCCCGTTGCGAGCGTCCCTGGCGTTCCAGCTGGTCGATATCCTGGCTGGTGAATGTCAATGACGCGTTAAGCCCATCGCTGCGCCGCCGCCGCTGCTGCCAGTGGCGCAACGCCGCTAGCATGGAAGCTTCTTTTTCGGGTTCGCCTTTGACGACAAATTGGTCATCGTGGCAGGTCAGCTCGAAAATCTGGATTCGCTGCGCCTCGAGCGATTGGCCGATGGAGCGGAGCTGCTGTGGGTATGATTTCGAGGTTTCCATAGAGGGGTCGCTTTACCTCCGGGCAATCGTCGTTGTTGGGTCCCTGATTTTGGGTCTATCGATGGGCGTTCATAGCACTCCAATCGCTTGTGAACAAGTCCTAAGCCGCCAACTTTGTTGACAAGAAATGGCACGAAACGTAAGGTGGACCCTTGTTGCAGTTTCCTGGTTTCCACGGAGGAATTTATGGCGCGTCCGGAGCGAGTTGGGACTTCTGAGAGCACGGTAACGTACCGTGGCTTGCGCGATTGGATCAATCAAGTCGATACTCTGGGCGAGCTGCTCAAAGTCAGCGGCGCGCACTGGGACCGGGAAATGGGCGCGGTCACCCAGATGCTCACCGAAGGCGGCAAGGGCAAAGCGCCGGCGATTCTGTTCGATGAAGTTCCTGGATATCCCAAAGGCCACCGTACGCTCTACGGCCAGTTTTCAACGATCAAGCGGGTCGCGCTAACGCTCGGCTTGCCGCTCGAATACGAGCGCAAAGCCGATATCGTCAAGGCCTATCATCACGTGATGACGGACATGAAACTGATCAAGCCCAAGATGGTCAAGACCGGGCCGATCTTTGAAAATGTCTTGGAAGGCGACAAAGTCGACGTGCTCAAGCTCCCGGTGCCGATCCATCACCAGGCCGACACCCATCGCTACATCGGCACCGCCGACATGTGCATCACCAAAGATCCCGACGCTGAATGGTATAACTTCGGCGCCTACCGTTGCGAAGTGTACGACGAAAAAACCATCGGCTGTCAGATCACCGAAGGCAAGCACGGTAGAATTCATCGCGACAAATATTTCGAGCGCGGCCAAAGCTGCAAGTTTGCCATTGTATGCGGCCAGGATCCTTTGCTCTATATGCTTTCTGCCAGCCCGCTGCCGTCCGGCGTGTCCGAGTACGACTTCGCCGGCGGCATCCGCGGCGAACCGATTGAAGTGGTCAAAGGACCGTTCACCGGTTTTCCGATACCCGCCGACGCGGAGATCGTCATCGAAGGTGAAGCCGTCCCCGGCCAGTCGAAACCCGAGGGTCCGTTCGGCGAATGGATGGGTTATTACTCCGACGACGTCGTGCCGCGGCCGTACTTAAACGTCAAGACGGTCATGTACCGTAACAACCCGATTCTCACCTGCGCCCCGCAGCACAAACCGGTGGACGAAACTGGTTTGCTCAAAGGCATCGCTGGCGCTGCGGAGATCTGGAACGCGTTGGAAGCCTGCGGCCTGCCGGACATTCTTGGCGTGTGGAACCACGAGGGCGCTCCGGCGACTCGCTTCACCGCGATTCAAATTCGCCAGCGTTATCCTGGGCACGCGCGCAACGTGCTGCATGTCGCGTCCAATTGCATGGCCGGCGCCTACAATGGGAAATGGACGGTGGTCGTCGACGACGACGTCGATTGCTCCGACATCGATCAGGTGCTCTGGGCCATGGGCACTCGCTTCGATCCGATGACTGATATCGATCTCGTGCAAAAAGCGTGGTCGTCAGGACGCGACCCGATGTTTCTGCCAGGGAATTTCAACAATCGTATTTTAATCGACGCCTGTATTCCCTATAACAAGAAACTGCGCGGTGAATTCGCCAAAGTCGTCGAGGTGCCGGAGGACGTGCGCCAGCAGCTCAAGGCCAAGTTTCCGCAGATTTTCAAATGACAAAGACGGTTCCAGTCGTTCCAATGGTTTCAGAAGTTCCAGTGGTTGGATTCGAATTCTCTGAAACGAATGGAATGGCCGGAACCCTTGAAACGACTGGAACGAGTTAATGGTCTTTACAAGTTGGCGCGGCGTCGTCGGTTGTGTGAAGCCGACGCACCGGCCGGGATCGCTCGAAGAATTTATTCGTCTTTTGCCGGAAGGGATCGGCGTCGTGCCGGTTTATTTAAACTTTCAGCGCGGCACCGAAGATGAGTTTCGCGGCGCGCTCAACGCCGTGCATGAGAAGGTCGCGGAGCTGGCGAAGGAAGGCGTCGATTTGATTCACCCCGAGGGCGCGCCGCCGTTCATGGTGCACGGTTTCAAAGGCGAAGAGAAAATCGTCAAAGACTGGGAAGCCGAATTTAAAATTCCCATCATCACTGCGGCGCAGACGCAAGTCGAGGCGCTGCGTGCCCTTGGCGTAAAGAAATTTGTCGGCGTCACTTATTTTATCGGCAGCATCAATGATATGTTTACGCGCTATTTTCAAGAAGCCGGATTCGAAGTCCTAGCCATGGAGGGAATGGAAGTCGCGTTTGCCGACGTCGGCCGCCTGGCGTCGACGGAAATCTACGCGCACACGCGCAAGGCCTTTTTGAAGAATCCCGGCGCTGACGGCATTTACATGCTCGGCACCGGCTGGCGCTGTCTCGACATCATTCACTTGCTCGAAGAGGATTTGCAGGTACCCGTTGTTCATCCCGTTCCAGCGCGCGTTTGGTCGGTGGAGAAACGTTTGTACGTGCGCCAGCCGGTGAAGGGATTCGGCAAGTTGCTGGAAGAGATGCCGTAGGTGCGATTGTTCATTCTTCCTCTGGGGAGAAAGCGAGACGAGGGCTCGCGACGCCGGCTCCTCTCGCTCGATCCATTCCAAGAGAGAGAGAGAGAGAACGGTTTTAGAACTTTCCTTCCTTCTCCAACTTCTTCACAAAACGGTCGTCGACCAGATCTTCCGCTTTGAGCTTGCGGATTTTTTCATTGGTCAATCCCAATAAGCGGATCACGTTGCGCACGCCATCGGCCCGCGGGTAAATTTTTCGTTCGTAGATGCCGCCGAGCGTGTCGTAGCCTTCGAGCGCTTGATCCACTTTTTGCAGTCTCAAGCCTTTCATCAGACTCTTCAGCACCGCCGGTTTGTTTTCCGGTTGAGCGATGAACTGCAGCGAATCGACGATGCCGCGCAGGACGCTTTCGACGACCTCGGGCGAAGCGTTCATGAAGCGGCGGGTGGTTAAGACGCCGGTGCTCTGGAACGGAATCGGCAGCTTCGCCAGATCGGCAAGATTGGTAAAGCCGCGGCTGATCAGCGGCGCCGAGAAAGTGTAACCCAAATGAGTCGCGGCGACCGTTTCGTTGGCCAGCGCCTGGCTGCGCACCGACTCGTCGCCGAGGATGCGGAAACTTATCCCGTCGCGCTTGGCATCCAAGCCCCAGTATTCGAGCGCCAGCGTGGTGAACATCCAGCTGCCGCCGCTGGCGCTGGTGACGGCGATGACTTTGCCTTTCAAGTCAGCCGGGCTTTTGATTTTGGGCGACGCCATAATGTTGCCGATGAGCTTGTTGATCATGCCGGCGACAAAAACCAGATCGACCCCTTCGGCCGCTGCGCCGAGGACCGCTCCCGTGGCGGAACCCTCGTGAAGCTGAGTTTCGCCGGAAGCGATGGCTGCCATGCCGACGGGACCGTTTCGCACCTGAACGAAGGTTAACTCCAAACCATAGCGCCGAAAGAATCCCTGGTCTTGTGCGACATACATCGCAGCCTCTCGCTCGCTGAACGACCCCGTGGTCATGATGACCTTGGTAAAAGGCTGGGCCGCATAGACCGCTAGAACAGTGCAGATTTCCCAGATCAGCACGGCGAAAAAAATTTCCAGCGTGTTCTTCATAGCTATCCTCCGCGCGACCGACACTAGAGAAATCTATTGTTTGGGTCAAGCATGATGACAGCTGTCATCGATTGACGCTAGCCCAGCGTCGGCGCAAGTAGACAGCCACGGAAACCTATGTAATTCTGCTTATACTGTGATCATCGAATCCGAAAGGTTTTGGAGCTTCGAACATGCCGGTTGGGAAAGTATCCCTGACCAATACCATCAAGCCTTCGGCAACCTGACGACCCAAGCTGTCGGCCCGCTCTTGGACGCGGCGCGCGTGAAGCGCGGTGTCAAGTTTCTCGATATCGCCAGTGGTCCGGGCTATGTCGCTGCGGCGGCCGCGAAACGCGGCGCCACTGTACTTGGCATCGATTTTTCGTCAGCAATGTTGACGCAAGCGCAGCTTCTACATCCCGGCATCGACTTTCGCCAAGGCGACGCCGAGCAATTGCCCCTGGGCAATGGGCTGTTCGACGCGGCGGCAATGAACTTCAGCATACTTCATCTCGGCCATCCGGGCGATTTGCTTTTTCTGTTTGGTGTAGCCCGAAGGAGACCGTCGGGTTCAACATCGTGCTGCGCGCGGTGGAGTCACACGGTGAGCCACATGTCGAATTGCCCGAAGGGCCGCCGTTTTTTCGTTACAGCGATCCAAAAGAGTGTGAGTGCAGCTTGATCGCCGCGGGGTTCGAGTCGCCGCGCGTGACCAAAGTCTCACAGGTGTGGCGCTTGTCGGCGGGCGACGGACTCTTCGATGCAATGAACGACAGCACGGTGCGCACGGCTGGATTGCTGCGCGCGCAAAGTCCATCGATGTTAAACAAGATTCGCGCCTCTATGCGAGAACAGCTGAAAAAATATACAAAAAATGACTTAGTCGAACTGCCGATGCCGGC
>VBKX01000037.1 GCA_005879435.1 Deltaproteobacteria bacterium | reverse complement strand
AAATGTTCCAGCGAAGCTTTGCCGATATCGACAGCGAAGGTGGCGAGATGTTTTTTTCCCGGCACGGCACAAACACGCAGAGGAGCATTGCCAACCATGACCGGCGCGCTCGCCTCGAATTCGCCAACGATGAAAGCGACGAGATAGGTCGACATCTTCATCGAATCGGCGAACACAACTGCTTTCTTATTCCCGGGCAGTGCGTTCTCGCGCACCACCCGGGCGTTGGAAATTGCCGTGAGCTTTTCATCGACGACCAGCGTAACCTGATACACCGCTTTGAAAGCGGGCTCGTCCCAGCAAGGAAAGGCGCGGCGCGCGTCCGTCGATTCGAACTGCGTCGATGCCAGCGGCTTGTCTTGCCCGTCCGCGCCCTTGTAGGTGCTGCGATAAAAACCGTGCAGCTTGTCGTTCAAAATTCCGGAGAATTGAATTTGCAAATCGCCGCCGCCGGCCGGGACAGGTTCGGCGAAGCTCAACGTCGCCCGTTCATTCTCGGCGTCCAAATTCACGCGGCCTTCACGTACCTTGCCGTCGGCGGTCTGAAGAGATACGGCATGCAGCTCTAATTCAGCGGCGTTTAGGATAATCTCGCGCACCGGTTCGTGGACGTGAATCGAAATCCTTTCATCACCGGTAAAAGTCCACGTCGTTAAATCCGGCGTGAGTTTCAATTCGTAGCGTTCGGGGGTGACGTTGGTTGGCAATCGATACGGCTTTTCTGCTGACATGATAGCTCCTTACTTATCCCGTTGGTTTCACGCGGTTTTCTAATGAAGGGCAAGGCGCGCCTTGCCCCTACGCCTCCGCGCGCAGCGCTTCGAGCGGCGACCGCTGAAAAATGCCCCAGCAACCGATCGCGCCGGCCAGCACCGTCGCGGTGATAACGGTGAATAGAATCGCCAACACCGGCGCTACGGAAATCGCCGCCGGTGTGCCGAAAAAATAAACGCTCAAGCCCCAAGTGGCGCCGAGGCCGAGTGCCGTGCCCGCGACGCCGGAGATACCCCCTAATAACAGATATTCCGCCGCAATAACGGCGAGGATCTGACGCCGCGGCGCGCCCAGAGTTCGCAAGAGAATACTTTCTCTCGTCCGCTGCGCCCGGCTGCCGAGAACGGCGCTGGCCAGCACGGCGAGGCCGGTGAAAATCGTGAACAGTGCGACGAAGCGCATGGCTGCGGAAACCTTGCCGAGGATGGAATTTAACGTGTTGAGAATCAGACTCAGGTCGATCACCGAGACGTTGGCAAACCGTTCGACGATTGCGCGCTGCAAACGCGCCGCCGCTTGATTGGACTCCGCGCGCGCCACGATGGCGTAAAACTGCGGCGCACTCTCCAGCACGCCTTCGGGAAACACCATGAAGAAGTTCGGCTGTACGCGCTGCCAATCCACCTCGCGAATGCTCGCGACGCGCGCCGTAATCGGCACGCCTTGGATTTCGAACTGCAAAACATCTCCCAGGCCGATCTTCAAGCTCTCCGCGATGCCCTTTTCAACGGAGACCGGAATCGGCTCTGTGTCCGGCGCCACTTTTCCTTGCCAAGCCCCGGCAATGATTTTCTCGGTGCTCGTCAGCTCGGCGCGGTACGTCGAACGATATTCACGGCGCAGCGCCCAACCCGGAATCCTCGCGTGCGGATTGGCGCGGAGCTCTTCAACTCTCTGCCCTTTCACCGAGCTCAATCGCATGGTGACCACGGGAACCTCGCCATGCAACGATATGCCCTGCGACTTGATGAGCTCGCCGATGCTTTGCCGCTGATCGCCCTGCACATCGAAGAGCACGAGATTCGGTTCCCCCGCGCCGGCGCGCCCGGCAACCTGAGCCACCAGCATATTTTGCACGCTATAGAGTGTGACGAGCAAAAAAGTTCCCAAGCCGATTGCCAGCGTGACCGCCGTCGTCTGGTTGTTCGGGCGATGCAAGTTGGCCAATCCCTGGCGCCAAGCAAAAGGTAGAACGCCGAGTGCAATCTTGCGTATCCCCGCCGAAGCCGCGCGCGCGAGAAGAATCAGAACACCAAACACCGCCAACAGCGCGCCGGCAAACCACGAACCCGAGATTATGTTTGCCGTGATCGCCACGGCAAAAGCCCAGATACCGCCGGCGATGAGCGCGAACAGAATCCACGCCAGCCAATCGCGCGCCGGCCGGTCAGCATCGAAGGTCGCGCGCAGCGCCGACAGGGGCGAAATATTTCGCAGCGGCAATAATGGAATCAGAGCGAACAAGAGCGTCGTACCCAATCCTAGCGCCCATCCGGCGGCGATGCCCGCGGGCGCGAGCGAAAGCACGGCCGTCACCGGCAGAAAATCTTTGAGCGCGCGCGGTAACGCGAACTGCGCGACCACGCCTAAAGCCGTACCAAGCAAAGAGCTGACGAACGCCAACGAAAGGACTTGAATCACGTATACACAAACGGTTTCGCGCGGCGCCGCGCCGATACAGCGGAGTAGCGCCGCGGATCGCGCCTTGACCGTGGCGAAGACATGCACGACGCTGGCGACCCCGACGCCCGAAAGAAGCACGGCGATAAAGACCGCGAGGGTGAGATAGCGCGAAAGATTTTCCATGGACGCGGCGATCGATTCGCTGCGCTTGCTGACGGTGTCCGCTTCCAAGCGCAGTTGTTGCAGTTTCGGCGCGAGATTGCCCGCCAGCCGGTCCACGTCGATGTCACGTTGAAGCTTGAAATAGACTCGATATCGCACCAGGCTGCCTTTTTGTAACAGCTCGGTCTGATCCAAATACGCCATCGGAATGTAGACCCGCGGACTGATCAAAGAAAACGCTAGGGTTTCGCCGGGAATCTTGCGCAGCTTGCCGGCAATGCGAAACTCATACTCGCCGATCTTCAGCCGATCCCCTACCTGAGCGTTGAACTGCAACATGACGTTCTCATCGACCAGCGCATTAGCGCCGCGGTGAAATTCTGCCAATGACAACGGCGGCGTGCTTTCCAGCGCGCCGTAAAAAGGAAAGGCCCCGCTTATGGCGCGCACTTGCATCAGCCGGGAATCACCGCCGCGCGGAAAAAACACCATGGAGGCGAAACCGATCAGACGCGCTTGTTCCCCGCCCAATGAGCGAAACAAGTTCTCGTCTTCGGCAGAGAATGGCTCGCGGCTATCGAGCGCGAGGTCGGCGCCGAGCAGGCTCTTTGACTGAGTTTGAATATTGGATTGTAAGTTGTCGCGAAACGAAAAAGCCGCTACCACCGCAGCTACCGCTAAGATGACACTCGACATGGAAAATAGTAATGGCCTCAGGCCCTGCCGCCCGTCGCGCCAAGCGAGACGCCAAACCCACGCTTTAAATATAGCCCCCATCGGATGCCTAAATTATGCGCTCGTCCGCGCCGCTTTCGTTTCAGCGCTGTCCAAAGCGAGCCGGCCGCCTCTCAATTGTATCAACCGGCCAGCCTGCCGGCTGAGTTCCTGATCGTGCGTAACCAGCAGCAGTGTTGTACCGCGGGTCGCGTTCAAATCAAAAATTAGTTTAATGACGTCTTTAGCGGTTTCCGCGTCGAGATTACCGGTGGGCTCATCCGCGAAGAGAATCTTGGGCTGATTGATGAAAGCGCGCGCGATCGCCACGCGCTGCTGTTCGCCGCCGGATAGCTGCACCGGATAGTGATTCAAACGACCGTCGAGACCCACTTGTTTCAGCAAATCCCCGGCGCGGCTGCGGGCATGGTTTTCGCCGCGGATCTCGGCCGGAACCATGACGTTTTCCAGAGCGGTCAGCGACGGCAACAACTGGAAATTTTGAAAAATGAAGCCGATGGACTGATTGCGAATGCGCGCAAGATCGTTTTCGCTGGCGCGGTGCAGCGCGACGCCGTCAAACTCGACGGCGCCCTCGCTCGGCCGTTCGAGCCCGGCGCAGATCGCAATTCCTCGATGGCGAACGACACATCGCTCAGGACGTTAATGCTGTGCTCGCCGCTCTTAAAAACCTTGCTCAAATGCTCTACGCTTAAGATGGTGTCCTTGTTCATGCGGTATGGAGTAGGCGAAAGGAAATTTAGCGAAGGGACAAATCTCTCGATAGTTTATTATCAAGTAAATCAACTTTAGAATTTTTATGATGACGACACAACTCAGCCGTTTTACCAGGCTTGTCGAACGCACTGCGGCTGCGGTAACCCTGTCGCTGATCCTCATGAGCGCAACACCCACGCAAGGCGTGATTTTGTTTTTAGGCGACAGCATTACCGCAGGATACGGACTCGATCTCGAACAAGCGTATCCCGCGCTCATTCAGGAGAAAATCGACGCCAAACGGTGGCAATTCAAGGTCGTCAACGCGGGACAAAGCGGCGACACCAGCGCCGGCGGCTTGAGCCGGCTAAACTGGCTGCTCAGAAATCGCGTCGACGTCCTCGTTTTGGAGCTCGGGGCCAATGACGGTTTGCGCGGACTACCGGTCGAGACCACACGGAAAAACATTCAGGCCATCATGGATCGAACAAAAACAAAATATCCCGGCGCCAAGATTGTCATCGCGGGCATGAAGGTTCCGCCGAACATGGGCCGCGAGTACGGCGCAGAATTCGAAGCGATTTATCCCGCGCTGGCAAAGAAAAACCACGCGCCGCTGATCCCATTTGTTCTCGAGGGGGTCGGCGGTGTGCGCGAGCTCAACCTGCCGGACGGCATGCACCCAACCGCCAAAGGCCATCAAATCGTCGCCGCCAATGTATGGAAGGTGTTGGAGCCGGTGCTGCGAAGTTTGAGCCATGTATAAGTCATGTGGTTTAAAGGTTAGCGCATTAATTCACTACGAAGCACACGAAGTTAACGAGTCTTAATAACCGGAAACCTTCGTGTCCTTCGTGCGCTTCGTGGTGCGATCCGCTTCTCGCCTTCGATTGAGCTTCCTTCTTGACACCATCTGCGGAACTGAACGATAGTTCTTTTTGATAAACACACTATTGCTCGCCGATCGAAAGCGAGCGAAGGAGACACTATGGCAATTCGATTGATCGTGGGAATCAATGCGGCACCGGGAAAAGGTTCTGAGCTGGCGAAGCTGTACAAGGCTCGCTGCGCGGACATAATGACCGAGCCCGGCTGTGAGCAGTTCGCTCGCGCTCCGCTCCCGGCCGAATTACGAGTGGGCACAACTGAACGAGAAGACTACACGTATAACCGGACGCGGTAGTTCGTGGGTGTCGTAATTCTTAGCGACCTTGCCTTCTCTGAATATTATTTTCCGTATCGAAGCAGATCGGTTCCCGATACCCGCGCGAGACTGTGATGATGTTCGGGTTCTCGTCTTTGATCATCTGAAAGAGCGGCTCGGTAGCTCGCCACAAACCGTTAAACGGCGCATCGTGATGGCCCGGAACATAGACATCCGGTTTATACGCCCGCACATGCTCCAGCGCCCGCTGCGACGTGAGGGTGTGCAGAAATGACGCTGACACAGCGACCAGCGCGACATCGACACGTCCGATTCGGGCCATCGCAGCTTTTTCGTAGTCCGTGATCACTCCACCGCTGTCGCGAAACATGATGCGAAAGCCGTTATCCAGTGTAATCAGGTAGGCAATCGTTCCTTCCGTAACAACGCGCGGATCGTTGGTGCCGCGTTCTCGGATCTTGTTGCGCTCGGCTATTTGTTCTTTGGTCGGCGCCGGCGCTGTGGCCTTGAGCGCGTTGTCGAACGCCTCCGTTACATTTTTCGGCGGCTCACCGTGGCGGCCAAGAATCGGTTCGATTTTGTATCCGGGAAATTCGAGCAGTTCGCCGCCGCGACCGGTGACGGTCCGGATCTGTTTCGGATCAATGGCCTGAGTTTTTAGCTTGTCAGTCGTGACCGGTGCGCCAACCACAATCGCACCGGTTCTGGCGCCGACAGACGCGGCATCCGACATATGGTCGAGATGACCGTGGCCGAGCAAGATGACGTTCGCTCGCTTAACATCGGCGGCAGTAAATCCCAGTGGTGGGAACATACTGCCTCGATCGAAATGAGCGTCGAGTAAAATTATCTGGCCGTCGTAGGCCAGCTCGTAATTGGTGTAACCCGTCCAGCGGATCGCCAGCGTTCGGGAATCTCTAGGAAACGCTCCGCCTGTAGAGACCAAGGTCGACGCCGTGCAACCCGGATCGTCAGTGGCAGACATTCTTTCACGGTCGGCGCGCGGGTCGGCAACCGGCGAGGACAAGGAAGCGGCGCAGCCGATGCCGACCAAAATCATTGCCCCGAAAAAAAAACGATGAATTATTTTCATCCGAAGGGTCCTCCAGTCTCGTAGCTCGGATGCAGCGTAGCGAAATCCGGGGTCACTCTCCCATCCCCTCATCGATAGACGACCCGTCGCCGCCCCAATCCACGCCCAACCATCCCTGTCGCACGAACCGATGAAATGAGGAATACGGCCATTCCCGTACCCGTTCCACAAGACCATGTTTAACCGGATTGTAATGGATGTAATCCACATGGGCTTGGAAGTCCCGTTCGTCCCGAACCGTGTGTTCCCAAAAACGCCGCTGCCACACGTCGTATTCACCTTTCTCGTTTTGTCTGATTGTCGCATCGGTATCCGCTAGCTCGCGTGAGTATTGCGCCTTGATTCGGCGCCAGCGATTCGAATAATTCGCGTCTCCAGGCGGCAACGTCCAAATGCAATGAAGGTGATCCGGCAAAATAACGATGGCGTCGATCATGAACAGCTGTTGGCCGCGCACTGATCGAAAAGCTTCCCGCAGCAACGGAATGTGGCGAACTAAGAAATCTGCTTTTCGGTCGCGAAGCGTCACAGTGAAGAAATAAGTAGCACCTGGCACAAGATTGCGGCGGTATTGAACCACGGCCGCATATTATGATGGTTATGCCGCACCGACAAGATCCCGGATCACGCTTTGCTACATCCGGGCTACGAGTCTCAGACTAGTCGCAATCCATCCCAAATAGTGCTGGGCAGATTTTTATCGTACAGAATGAGCATCGGCTTGACATAACAAACCTCTGCGGACTACGCTCCGCGACATACGATATCGATGGAGGTAACCTGCCATGGCTGAATCCTTAGAAAGCTTCAAAAGCTACATCGGTAAGAGTGAAACTGCGACTGACGTGGTCACGGCGTCGCTCATGGTAAAATTCGCCGCCACGTTGGGATTGGAGAATCCGCCGCTGGACAAAGGCTCGCCGATCCCGCCCGGTTGGTACGGCGGCCTATTCCCCGCATCGCACCGGCCCGACAGGATGCGCACCGACGGGCAGGCGTCGGGCGGAGGCATTGCCCCGCCGATTCCGCTGCCGCGGCGTCGCATCGGCGGCACTCGCGTTTCGTTCCAAGAGCCGTTGAGAATCGGCGACGAGGTTACGCGCAAGACCGAGATCGCCGATGTTCAGATCGACGACGGACCGAGCGGCGCCATGGTGACCGTCATCGAGCGAAGAACGCGATATGTGCATGCTCAGCGAAGCCCGGGCAGACGCAGCGCCAAAAACTACTCCCGCCGTTCCCGGAGAAGCCAAATGGCAACAAGTCGTCGAGCCCAATGCCCCGCTGCTCTTTCGTTTCTCGGCGATCCGCTTCAACAGTCATCGTATTCACTATGACCGCGACTACGTGACCAAGGTGGAAAAACTCC
>VBKX01000300.1 GCA_005879435.1 Deltaproteobacteria bacterium | reverse complement strand
TTTGGTCCGATTCCCGAGCGAACGGTATCAGCAAATATTTACCGAGTATCTGACGGCGAAATACGCCGCGCATCCTCCCGATCTGGTGATCTTGGTTTTCGTAGGAAACCTGGGCATCCCGGGAACGCAGCTGGCGCGATTGTTTCCTAGGACGCCGATCATTGTTGCCGGACTGACGGAAGAAGAATTTCGCACCGATCAGTTTGGCCCCTCCGTCAGCGGCATCGCCCAGCGCGTCAATCCGCGCGCGAATCTGGAACTTATCCTCCGGCTGCAGCCGGAAGTGCGGCGTATCGTCGTCATCGGCGGTACGACGGAAATCGACAGGCAAGTTACTGAGCGGGTTCGGGATGCCGCGCAGTCGTTCCAGGGCAGGGTCGTCATCGAATTCTGGAACAAGCTCACTATGCCCGAATTGCGTCAGGCGGTAACGGCGCTACCGCGCGACACGGCGATTCTGTTCGCGCGGATGTTTCGCGACGGGGCGGGCCAGGCTTTTATTTCCTCTCAGGTGGCCCAGACGATCGCCGAGTCAGCCAATGTACCTGTGTATGTCATGACCGATGCGAATTTGGGCACGGGCGCGGTCGGTGGAGCGGTGGCGAGCATCGAGGCCTTCGGAAAACGAGCGGGCGAACTGGCGCGCCTCATTTTGACCGGCACAGACGCAAAGACACTGCCTTTGAAAATTCGTACCGACAGTATACCGATGTTCAATTGGCCTGCGCTGCAACGCTGGGGCATCCCCGAGAGCCGCCTGCCGCCGGGAAGCTCGGTGCGGTACAAGCCGACGTCGCTTTGGGCGCAGTACCGCTGGCATATGATCGGTGTCGCGACTGTTGTCCTCCTGCAAGCGGCAATGATTACAGGCCTACTACTGCAAAGGGAGCGGCGGCGCAGGGCGGAAGCTGAGCTTTCGGAGAGCCGGCAATTCATGGAGCTGGCCACGGAAGCCGGCGGGATCGGCTTGTGGGTTCGCGACCTGGTGCAGGGCGATCTGTGGGCCAATCCTCGAATGCGATCAATGCTGGGGTTTGATCAAGATGACGCGGTCAAGGTGGATGACGTCCTAGCTCGTATCAATCCCGACGACCGAGCGCAGACTATGGCCGTCATCGAGCGCGCGCAAGAGAGCGGCGAGCCTTTTGAAGTGGAGTTTCGCACGGCGATTCCCGGTGTCGCCGAGCGCCGGCTTGTCTCCAGAGGTCAGTTCGTGCGCGGTCCTCGGGGTCAAGTTGTGCGCCGGATGGGTACCATGATCGACATCACCGAGCGGAAACGGATAGAAGTCGATTTTCAGCGCAATCGCGAGGAGCTCGCCCATGTGACACGGGTCGCTACCGTCGGCGAGCTCACCACAGTCGTCGCCCATGAATTGAACCAACCGCTCGGCGCGATCTTGAGCAACGCGGAGGCGGCCGAGATGTTTCTCATGGCCGAGCCGCCGGCTCTGGACGAAGTGCGGGAGATCCTTGCCGACATTCGCAAAGACGACCAGCGCGCCAGCGAAGTCATCCGGCGGATGCGCAACTTGCTGCGCAAGCAGGAACTGGCGCCGAAGTTGATCGAGATCAATGACGCGGTGGAGGAAGTATCGATCCTCTTGAGCATCGACGCCTCCCATCGCAAAGTGGCGTTGAAGTTCGAGGGCACGGCGGACCTCCCCAGCGCCTGGTGCGACCCGGTCCATTTGCAGCAAGTGGTGTTGAACTTGGTGTTGAACGGTATGGAGGCGATGGCCGGGATGCCAGAAGAACGGCGCCGGGTTATTGTCCGCACCGGACGCGGCGACAATGGATCGGTGAAAATCGCCGTCGCCGACTCCGGTGCGGGTATACCCGATGACAGGCTGCCGAAGTTGTTCGAGCCCTTCTTCACAACCAAGAAGGATGGCGCACCATCGTAGAAGCGCACTTCGGCAAAATCTGGGCCGAGAATAATTCGGCAGGAGGCGCGACATTTTACTTCACGGTGCCTATCGCGAAAGAGGCTTCGGCGTGAGCGCAAACCAACCGATCATTCATGTCGTGGACGACGACCCGTCCTTCTGTACGGCGGTGACGCGTCTGTTGCACGCCGCAAAGTATGAAGTGCGGGGCTACCGATCGGCGGCCGCGTTCCTGGACTCCGATGCATGCGCCGACCCGGGCTGCATCCTTCTGGACTTACGAATGCCCGGCGTAAACGGCCTCGACTTGCAGCAGTCGTTAGCGCAGACGGAGGGAAGACTGCCGATTATTTTTCTCAGTGGTCACGGTGACGTCCCCACGAGCGTGCGCGCCATGAAGGCAGGCGCCCTGGATTTTTTGACCAAACCCGTCGAGCGCGCGACGCTCTTGCGCGCGGTTCAAAATGCCCTCGAGGTTGACGCCGCCGAAACCAAGTCGCGCGCTATTTTGCGAGAGCTGCGCCGGTCCTACGAAACCCTTACGGCGCGCGAGCGTGAGGTGTTGGCTCATGTTGTCAGCGGCAAGCTGAACAAACAAATCGCCTTTGCTCTGGGCACGAGCGAGCGCACCATCAAGGCGCACCGGGCGCGTATCACGGAGAAGCTCGCCATCCGATCTGTGGCTGAACTCGTGCGCATTGCCCAAAGTTTGGGTATCGAACCGATTCGCTGACACGAACGTTTCAGTTCCCTGGTTCAGGTTCGAAACTACCAACCTACACCAAGTCTCGCTTCACTGATTACAGCCAACCGTTGACTGATCACTCGTAACTGGCACCTGAACCCGACCACCGTGTTTCCCCGCCGTATTGCACCAAAGTACAATTCCTCAAAGTACCATAGCGCCCCCGTTTCCACTCCTGTTAAACATCTCCGCAGGTTTCGTGAATTGAATGTGCGAGATGAAAGCCGGAAGTGAGGCAGGAGCTACTAGCTAAGCTAATGCCCGACCAACAGCAATCTATTGTCATCGTCGAGGATGATGCCGGGATGAGAAAAGCCATTGAGCGTCTCTTGCGCGCTGGCGGTTTTCAGTGGGTGTCGTTCGCGTCGGCGGAAGCGTTTATGCAAGCAGGCGCGGCGGATACCGCCGGGTGTCTCGTGCTCGACATTAACCTTCCCGGACTCTCGGGTTTCCAATTGCAACGACAGCTCATGGCATCAGGTCGGAAGTCACCGGTTATCTTCATCACAGCGCATGACGACGAAGTGGCTCGCGCCGAAGCCGGACGCATCGGTAGCGTCGCTTACTTCCGCAAACCCTTCGATGGAAAAGTGTTCTTGCGGGAAATTGTTCGAGCGTTGAAAGGAAATTGAAGGTACCGGCGACCAAGTTGCCAAACACGGATTGACAGTGGAGCTGTGCGTCATCTCTCGGTGGTGTTCACCAAACATCATGGGCCGGCGCCATCGTTGTGATGGCGGAAGCGTACTCGAGGCTGCAGCAAAATGGCTATAAACAAGATGCTTCAAGAGCAGGCGCGCGGCGCAGCTGAAGCTCAGGGCGGGGGAAGATCTGGTCCCGGCGATTCACGCTGCGTTGCGGGGGGAGCGTCATATTTCGCCGCTCGCAGGCAGAAATTGAATGAAGACCGCTGCGCTCGAAGTTCGCTGCTGAAAAACTTGATCAACTTAGCGGACCGCTCAACGAAAGAGGAATGGCCATGCAAACAAAACATTTTTTAGCGCGCGGGTTGGCGTGGATGATCGTACTGGCTTTGGCGCTACCGCCGGAAGTTATCGCCCAGGAAGCCCAGGCCAACGTGGTCTTCAAGCCAGAAGAATTAGA
>VBKX01000299.1 GCA_005879435.1 Deltaproteobacteria bacterium | reverse complement strand
TTGCTGTTTAAATCCATGTAGTCGTGCAGGATTGTCCACCAGGATCTTGCGCAGCAACGTCGCATCACCGTCGACGTAGCGGTAAAGCAGCTCGACTTCCTCGGCGTCGTTCATCATCCGCTTGGTCCACTGCGGATGCGGCCAGTCGGTGCCCCAGATGATGCGGTCGGGTGCGGCCTCGATGAATGCCTTGCCGTAGGGAATCGCGTCGTCCCAGCCGGCGTCCATCTTCGAATCACGATTGCCGTTGGACACCATCATCCACCAGTTCTCTTGCTTCAGCATGTCGAGCACCCAACGGATCACCGGGCGATTCATGCCGCCCTCAAAGCCGACGTGACCGAAATGGTCGATCACCATCGGCACGTCCTCGAGCGAACGCAGCAAATTCGAATTGTTCAGCAGATCTTCTCCATTCACGTGCAGCCGCGCGTACCAGCCGAGCTCGCGCAGCCGCCCCATCGAGCGCTTGATCTCCGCCTCACGCTGGTCGAGGGCAAGAAAGCGGACGAAATTGAATCGAGCGCCGCGCCCGCCGGCCGCGTGCAGGCGCTCGAGCTCCTTGTCCGAAACCCGGTCATCGACAATGCCGATGCCGCGGTAGCGGTCGCGATCATTCAAGCTTTCCAGAGCGTGCAGAAGCAGGCGATGATCGCTGCCGTAGATCGCACTATGGACGATGACGCCACGACCGAAGCCGATCGCCTTGTGCATCTTTTGCGCTTCGGTGAACGTCGCGCTTTCAATCGGCGGGTACGGCGGATTGGGCCGCGGTGGAAATTTTGCCGGGTCGTCGTAGAGGTGAAATTGGCAGTCGCAGCTTCCCCGCGGCGGCGCCGGAACCGGCATCCGCGGTTGTTTGTCCCATTCGTAGATTTTCTCTCCGGCTGTCGCCATCGTCATTCTCCCGTGATTTTGTTTGGTCAGCCCGGCAATACCTCCTCGTTGAGGTGTCACGCAACGCTATGTCAATCGATTCGAATGAGTCAGAAAAGGTTTGTGTCTGTCCTTAAATCCCTTTTTGGTTATAGCAAATCGAAGCCTGACCGCGGAGCTTTCTCCAGATTGTTTCCGCTCTCCTGACGGCCGGCCTCGCGTTTGGAATGGCGATACCGATCCAATAGGTTCAGGGCTTTACACACTTGATTGTTCTTGCTGAGTTGTCAAAGTCTGACGCTGGCGGCTGCCCGACTTAATCTAGTCAGCACGCGCAGTCGCACCGGTTCGACTCCGCTCACGTTTGTGACAAGCGCACGACGGCGATCAAATGATCCAAATCCGTTTTAATCGTTTCGAATGGCGCGGCGGAGAAAGCGTCACCTTTTCGTTCGTCCATTTCCGCAGCGGTTATCTCCGCGCTGAGGGTCGTTAATCGGAGGACTAAGGTAGGCTTAACAAGTGTCTGCACGTCCTTAAGCGATGTCGCGGCGCGGTCAAGCTCCTTGATTGCCCGGTCCGTCTCATTCATCGCCTCTGTGAACACTTCGGCGTTGGTGATGTGAAATCTTGCTTCTAGGAGATCTGTTTCAGCGGGACTCGATGCGCGAAAGATTTCCCACTGGGACGCTGTACTCCATCAACCATTCGTTAAAAACCATTGCACGGCGCCAGGCACTATGGAGGAGCCCTGCAGCATCGCTGAACTCTGCCGGCACCCGTAAACTCCTCGGAGACTCACCGAACAATGTAAAAACGTATCCCTCCGATGGGTCGTCACCGGTCACTACCCAGCCGTGGGCGGTGGGGCCAAATACAGTGGCCGAATGCTGAAGGCTAAGGAGGGTTAGGATGAGAATGACAAAACACAAATTGAGAAAAGGGTATCTCCACATACGAGTCTCCTTCTCGAATTCACGAGGAAGCTCGGCTTCCTCCTGCGAACAGCGTCGTTATCTTAGATTCTATACCAAACAAAGTATCGGGTCATCTGGGGTCGGGTCAGGCGTCTCAATGAGAGACAGAGCTGCTCCGCAATGCATATCGCATAAGACGATCCCGTCGAGGTCGGTAAACTTCTATTGATACTGCTCCCACTGCCGTGGTGCATAATTTCTTGATCCACATCGGGCTCGCTCGAGTTGAACTGCAACAAAGCCGACCGGGTTACCGTGACCTTGCCGCTTTCGCCCGATCAGCGAAGGTTACCGACAGCTCATCACAAATGGGTAAAGCCGGGAGTTGAGTCCTTTGCTTCATCATCTTGTCATGGTTCCCCGGGGAGCGGGCCGAACGCTGCCGGCGGCCGTCGGTGTTTGGTCACCGCTTCGTATGCCGAAGCGGCTTTTAAGATCGTCGATTCCTCCCCCGGGCCGGCCCAGAACGACAAGCTGATCGGCAAGCCCGGCGCATCGAGCAAGATCCGTTCGGTGCCCGAAACACTCCGATAGCTTCTGGTGTCGGAACTGAGCGCGAACTTGGGCTCGTAGACCACGCGATTGAAACCGGCCGGCACGACGATTTCCGGGATACCTGCGTCGGCGGTGAACGCGTAACGGTTGCTCGGCCGGCTGTTGATCTCGGGTTCTACCGGCCCGCCGATCTTCGGGATCGGAATGGTGGTCAGCGGATTTACCAGGACATCGAGATTGTTTTCGCGCATCACTTTGAGCACCACGCGTTGCATCACTTCGCGCATCTTGATGCGCTCGGTGAGTCCGTCAGAGCGAATGTCGTTAAGATTCTGCCAATTGATGAACGCCGCCAGCTTATCGCCGGAATAGTAAGTCGCATTAGCGTTGAGTGTAGTCCAGTCTTTGACCTTGGCGTCGCCGCGACGCAACAAGTATTGGCTGAGATGAAATCTAAAGCTCGACGTGCGCGGAAAATTTGTGATGCGGCGTAGATTGAGATTGGGTGGGAAGGGCTCCAACCCCTCGGCAGCGCGGGCCATATATTCCGCCGGCGAAAGTGTGCCGCCGCCGGGCGTTTTGCCGACGTTGACATTGATCCTGCTGGCGAAGAGGGGAAACTCCGCCTCGCCGGTGCTGTTCGTCTTGAACAGATATTCGGGCATATGGAACGGCAGGATTTCCGCGAGCGCTTCCTGGAAGGTCGGTTTCAGATTTGGGGATCGTCGGATCGTCCGGGTAGAGCGGATCGACGGACTCAAATAATTGGGCGCCCAACTTGTCGCGCAGGATGCTCTTGATCTCTTTATCGATCTGATCGCTGATCGCGGCGTCATTGGGCGTGTGCTTGACCATGAATTCGCGCACGATGCCGATGCGCATGCCGGCCAGGCTCTTTTACTGGGCAAAACTGGCGTAGGGTTTTTGCGCGATCAAGGCCTTGGGCAGCGCGGTATAAATATCGCGGGGGTCGTAGTAGCCGCGCTTTGGATCCTGCAAGGCGTCGAGGACGATCGCGGTGTCTTTGACCGTGCGGCAGTGAATCCCGGCTCGATCGATAAACGGGTCGGCGCCGATACCGCCGCCGAACGGGATGATCGCTTTACCGGTATTCAAGTTGGCGAGACCGTTGTACGCCGCGGGAACGCGGCAGGAGCCGCCGGTCTCTTCGCAAATCGAGCAGGTGACCAGATTGGCTGCCACAGACACACCTGAACCCGAGCTTGAGGCCGCTTGCGCGGGAGCGCGCTCGGTATCGTACGGGTTACAGGGATTGCCGGCCCAGGTGCTACGCGAATTGCCCGCGCCGAGGACGACGGCATCTGCCTTGGCCGTGCCGCCGGGATCGCCGCTGGCGCCGTTGTATTCGCTCAAGTTGGCCTTGGCGAGAATGATCGCGCCCTTGGCGCGAAGCTGCGCCACAATCGTCGAGTCCGCCGGAGCCGCGTCCATGCCGTAGGCAACGTCCGCACCGCCCGTCGAGCGCATATCCTTGGTGTCGAAAATGTCTTTGATCGAAAACGGCGTGCAGTAAAGCGGCAGCGCGGCGAGATTCGGGTTGGCGCCGAACTGGCGGTCCAACTCCCGCGCTCGTTCAAGTCCGTCGGGCTGGGCGCGGAATGCCTCGCAGCTCTGACTGCAAGTGTTCGGCAGCGCGCCTTTCGACGGATGCAGGTCGCACGTGGCTTTACAGGTCGCGGAGCGTTCGCCGCGGATGTTGACGGTGCTTAGCGAGCGCAGCTTGCCCGCATTTTTCACGCCGCGAATGTAGCCGTAGGTTTGCAGCTTTGCCGGATCGGAAATCGTCGCCTGCATGACACCGGGTTGCAGCGGCGTTCCCGTGTACTTGGCGACGTCGGGAAAAAAATTCTTCGGATCGCCGGCGTCATTGGGATTTACCGGCGCGACACACATGCCGTCGTAGGCGCGGATTCGGTTGAGGTAGGCTTGCACCACCTGCTCGCAGGTGATTTGCCGCGACTTGATCGCGCGGTGGATATCTTCGATCCTTGCTTCTTCGAGATGAAACTTCGATGGTGCCGGCGCCTTGGCGGCCGACGGCGGCTTGGCGACTTGTGCGTAGATTATCGCCGGCACAATGTTCAACAGGCTGATTGCCGCGACCCAGATCGTTAAACAGCGCTTCAAAGCGCTCCCGACGTTCGCAATGTCCTCCATCATGGCTGCCTCCTGGGATATAAATTCGAACTTCTTCTATCATGTTTGTCGTCCATCGGGGGAAATTTTGCAGCAACACCCCTTGTCTCACTCCCTTGGTTAATTTCCCGCCTTTGGTACTTTTCGAAAAAACCCGGCTGATCGGAGGTGCGCGATGAAAAACATTCTTGTGGCTGCGGTGACGATTCTATTGTCTCTCGCCGGCCCCGTCCGCGCCGCAGATAAGATTAGAATCGGAGTGCCGCAACAGGTCGTGCATTGGATGGTTTTTCCTTTGGCGCAACAAAAGGGCTTTTTCAAAGAGGAAGGATTCGACGCGGAAATCGTTGGTATCACCGGTCCGTCCGGCAGAGCGGCTCTGATGAGCGGCGATATCGATTATTATACGACCATCGCTTTCATCGTCCAATCGGCGATCTTAGGTTTGCCGGTCAAAGTCGTCGCCGCTTATGTGACCTGTCCGCCCTTCGTGCTGATGTCGCGCCCCGAGTTCAAGTCGGCGCAGGATCTGAAGGGCAAAACCATGGGCATCGGCGCGCCGCCTGGCAGCTCGCCGGACGTGATCGCCAAGCTTTCGCTCAGGCACCTTGGCTTGAATCCGGATAGGGACGTGAAGTTCGTCTACTTGAACTCGCACGAGCGAACGTTTCTCGCTCTCGAACAGGGACTCTATGCCGTGGGATTGATACCGCCGCCGTTCGATTTTCAGGGGAAAAAGCTTGGCTTCAACTCGCTCGCTCGAGCCGACGAAATTCTCACCTACCCCGAAGACGGATTGATCGCCACCGTGAAAAAAATCAAAGAGAAGCCTGACGAAGTAAAGCGCG
>VBKX01000297.1 GCA_005879435.1 Deltaproteobacteria bacterium | reverse complement strand
CGCGCCAGACGTTCATCACCACTACCCTTTAAGTTCTGCCCCAACGCCAGCCGACTCCAGCCCCGGCCATGGCGCCTATGACCACGCCGGCTCCACCGCCGATGGCGCCGATGAATCCGCCGACGATCAATCCGAGAAACCACATCATTCACCTCCACATTCCGTCGTCACGAGAGCCGACTCGACGCAAGTTGAGCGCCAACTGTCAACAACTGGGGGCAGAATAGGAGAGATCGACTTTGAACGGGTACGCAATTATTGGAACATGAGAATCGGACGCTGACCAATACAAAATGGCGGGATAGAGCCGATCCCATCATCAAAGATGTATTCTTAAAAAGGAACCTGCGGGTCAATTTAAAGTCACGTATTTTTCCAAACGCGCAACTTCTTTCTTGTCGACGTACTTGCCGATCTCTTTGCGGAACTGCTCGATGTTGGCGTACGGGCGATATTCTTTAAATTCGCGCAGCATGCGCTTGCCGGCGCCGGGAATGCTGAGGATGTCTGCATCGCTGGCGCTGTTCAAATTGATCGGCACAAAAACATACTGTTCTAGGCGCGCCACTTCCTTTTGATCGACGTACTTGCCGATCTCTTTGCGGAACTGCGTGATCGTCCTATACGGACGATATTCCTGAAACTCGCGCAACATCCGATTCCCCATGCCAGGAATCAATAAGATCTCGCTCGGCGCCGCGGTGTTGAGATTGATCTGTACGAACATCTTGCCGTAAAGCTCGGCCAACTGTTCCTTGCTCAACGTCTTGGAAAGCAGCGCGTTCAGATCGGTCATGCTCAAGAATGGCCGCTGTTCCATGATACTCTTGGCGAGCGCCGCGGTCATGTGCGGCAGCGCTAGTATTTCCTTCTCGCTCGCCAGATCGGGATTCACCAGTTGCGACTGCCCCACTTGGCCGTGACCGGCATCCGGCACGGCGAGGAGCGCGGCCAGCGCGTAGGCGAAAACGATACTTTTGATCCGGTTCATCTCACTCTCCTTTTTTCTTCGCGCGGTCGAGCGCCGGATGTTTAAAAGTATAGGCCCAGCCGACCAATCCCAACTGCATCATCGCGCCTGGAGCAAGCAACGGCGGCGCCTTGCCCTTAACTGCCGCCCAGAATAAAGGCCAACCGCGGAGCGACGGGTTGGATTCCAATTTGAATTCGGCGCTGCCCTGATAGTGAAAATAGAGTCCCGCTAAGCCGCTCGCAATGAAGCCAATGAAGATCGCGCGCAAGACTCGAACGCTCCGCGCCGTTGATTGAAGCCCATGCCATCCGGCCGCCAATAGGCCGAGCGCGATTAAAATTAACGGGATCCACTGGCGCCAGTCTTCCATGTGGTCGAGTAGGATCAATTCTGTGCCGCTGCCGATCATGCCGAGCAAGAGAATCGAAAACAACGCGAGCCGAATCGTCGTGCTGGGAGCCATCGCTTCCGAAGAGTTCATGTTGACGGCTCCGAACCGGTTCTCGATCGCCAGCGGCACATTGGAAAGTTCAAAAGGATTCTCTCCGCGATCACGATCTTTTTAACGCACGAATGAGTCTTTTCAAAGCCGCGCCGGCAATTAATTTCTGCCTCGAGGTATCAATTTTCAGACTTCGTAGAAAATTGTCGCGGCGACCGTGAAAAGAGCCCGGAATGATGCGTTTTTGGAATGAAACGGTATGGCTTCGGCTGGCGACAACTGGAACCGGTAGATAGTACCGTCTAACAAATTTTCGCTTGCGCGGCGTTACGTCATCCGCATCTTAATTCGGGGCAGCGCGCCCACGTCCGAACCTAACGAGCAAACCTCGGAACCGCTATAGCGTGAAACTCAATTTCAGTGTTCAGTAGATCCGCCGTCGGAGTCCATCGCATCCGTTTCCGGCCTGCGGCTCTTGTACATATGGACGCTGTAATCGTAAACGTTCGGCGAGGGATGTACCTCGCGAATTTCGACGCCCGTTGAACTCTGATAGTGAATGACGATGGACGGGACGGTGTCGGGTTCCGCGTTTCGATCCAGCTGCAAGAGCTGACCTCGCTTGGAATCGATCACTGCGCCCACGGCGCGCAGACACTGGGACAAACTAAAGAAGTCCGGCAGCTTGTTGCCAATGTCCCGCTTTGCCCGTCCCTCTTCATCCAATCGCTCAATCGTTTCCACTGTGTAAGCAAGTTCCGCCGGCCCGTCGAAGTCCGCGTTTCGACCGGCTCTCTTGCCAATGAGGCCGCGCGACGCATTGCTATCTACCCCGCGCGGTAACTCGCGCACCAGGTAGCCGTTTTCGGATGACGTCAGATTGAATTGCGTGATCCCGTGGGCTTCCAGGTCTTGTCCAATCGCGCGAAGAGATCTGGCATGAAAGGTTGGTTCAAACATAGCCACCTCATGAGTCTTAGGCAACTCGATTCGCGATCCCCAAATTCTCAGGGTCAAAACACACTTTTGCGACTACATTTTCAATCGGCCATCAGCATGCAAGCTTTAGCTCTCTTGGCTTAGACTTAGGTATCGCTTTAAAGAGCATGCGGCGCTTGACCGCTCTCTGGCTAAAGTCTCTCTTAAGAACAGAAGGAAAATTTCCCGCGATAGATATCGTCCGTGAGACCACTGAACCTTTCCACTCGGGACCGAACTGCAGCAGTCCGAAAGAAACAATTCGCCGCGACTCAGGTTGAAGCGTTGCAATACTTGTAATTCTCCAATAACCCCGCTAAGCACCTCTGCGGTCCGGCCAAATACGAATCGAGAGGTCGAGCCTATTTCCCCGTATAGGCTTAATCGCAAGCTTTCGGGCTCATCCCCCCCCCACGCAACCGCCACTATACGCCCGGATTTTAGAACTGTAAATGTTTTTTTAAAACAGACAGGAGGAGGGATCAATAATAAAAATAAAGGTCGCGATCCACATCGCCTGAACGACCCGCTTAACCCAAGCTACAGCTCGGTCTCTCGGCAAGACTTTTTTTTTATGTTAGCCTCCGGGCATCGGCAGCGAGTCAGAGTCCGGCGCTTGTCGGCTCGCCCAGCAGCCTTGCGTGCCGCCGATGTCAGGGAGACTTCGTGCCAACTTCGGAAAATATAACACGTCCGTTCCGATATCGTATCGATCGTTAGATTCGCCAACTCGCCATGGGAGTCATCGGCTGGTGCGTGCGCGCAAATGACGGTGGCATTGCCGATCCCGATCGTTCGTCGATAAAGAAAATTCTCCTGGTCCGGGCCAATTTCCGCATGGGTAATGCGCTGCTTGCCTTGCCCGCGGTCGCCGGGTTTCGCAATAGTTTTCCTGACGCTCAAATCGATTTCGTCGGATCGCCCATCTCAGCTGTGCTTTTCCAATATCAACCTTTGAATCGGCACTTTGTCGCGCCCCGGAGATTTCCCGGAGTGCTTTGGCAATATCCGCGTCTGATTCGACGACTTCGCGCCAATCGGTATGATATGGCCGTTGACGTCAGCTGTTCCCACTCCGGCCTTTGCTCTTTTATCGTGGGATTTTCCGGCGCACGGATCCGCGCCGGGTTAGCCGGCAAGTGGGACCACTTCTTTGATTTGAAAATTCCGAAATTGCGCGAGGAAAACAAGTACCTCAAACTGACCGAATTCTTAGCCGCCATGCGTCTCGAAACAGGCATATCCGTGGGAGCGATGAAGTTTTCCGCCGCGGAAAAGGCTGACGGCTTGAGCAAGCTCGAATCCTATTTGAGCGGAAAGAGCGGAAAGAGAGTCGGCGTTTTCGTCGGGGGTCGCAAGCTCCGCGGTAAACGCTGGCCCGTGGAGAATTTCGTTGATCTTATCCATGGTCTTGATCAACGGCGATTTAGCGTCGCCGCCTTTCTCGGCCCGGAAGAAAAAGACATCGCTGATCTACTCAGAAGTTCCCTCGGCTCGAGGATCCCGCTGACCTATGAGCCGTCGGTGAGAAAATTCGCCGCGATGATTTCGCATCTTGATTTACTAATCTGTTGCGACTCCGGTCCCATGCACCTCGCCTGTTCCGTCGGCGTGCCTGTTCTGGCGATTTTCCAAGAGCGCGATGTGGCGCGATGGGCGCCGCCGCCGAGCGCCGCGCGCGTTGTTCACGGCGCAGCGGGGGTCGGCGCGATGGAAGTGTTGGAGGCCGCACTCATGGAGCTGTCGGTCAACAGATTGACCGGCGCATTTCCAACAGTGGCGGAGACCAAGACGGCCGTCAGCGCCGGCTGACACGATCGTTGGCCCATCGCCGGTTATTTGGCCGGCGTTCCCATCCATCGGAAGTTTTCCAGACAATTTTCGCTGAATTAGGAATCAAGTCGAGAAGTTGTTCCTAAAACTGCCCTGTTTAACGTACGCGCGCGTGGCGCGCCAATTGCTCACTGGATCATGCGAGCGGATTTCCTGGGA
>VBKX01000298.1 GCA_005879435.1 Deltaproteobacteria bacterium | reverse complement strand
CTTTCCCTGCGTGGACTGGCAGACGTAGTCCTCCTTCCACACCTGCCCTCGGTACGGCACGTTCTTGCGCTTGTCATATTCTTTTATTGGCTCCGCGGCCGGCGGGGCGTAGCGCGTTTGATCCCTTTTCTTGATCACGTCGTCCTTACCTTGAGGAACGAAATCGCTGCTGAAGACCATGAAGTTGTCGTCATCGACCGGCGTCACGAACAGCAAGCGCTCGAATCCTTCTTCCTCGACTCCGCGTCCGCCAAGAGAAAAGACCGTCGGCAGCGCGAGGCTCGTGAGCCTGACGTACAGAGTATCCGGTGTTGGGCCCGGCCAGTGCACGATCGTCTTCAAGCCATATTCAGTCGGCAGAGCTTCGATATGGTGGTCGCCCGGGAAATCCCAGAAGGCATTTTCCCACGAACGATCGGCGCGGCTGGGCTTATGCAAGAAAAACGCGTGCAGCGAATCGATGGTATTCTCGAAAAAGTTGAACCAGTTGTAATCCCAATGGCGCGGCGGCAGCGTCAAACGGATACCGTCGTCTCTGACGAGGGTGGAATAACGCGGCAACGGCGGGGGATCACTTTTGCCGAGGTGAGCGAAGATCAAGCCGCCTAACTCCTTAAGCTGGTAACTCGGATGCTTCACCTTTTGGCAGAACGTGCTGCCCTTGGGCTCGAGTGGTTGCTCCAAACAGTTTCCGGCGACGTCGTAAAGCCATCCATGATAAGGACATCTTATGCCGCGTTCCTCGATGTCGCCGTATTCCAGGGATGTGCCGCGGTGGGAGCAATGCAGTCCCATGAGACCGAGGCGGCCGGCGCCATCGCGAAAGAGCGCCAATTCCTCACCGAGAACCTTGACTGCCAGGGGAATGTCTTTTAAATCTTCGGCCCGGGAAATTGCCAGCCAGTAGCGCCGAAACATTTCACCGCCGATGCTGCCGGGACCGACATGGCAAATCGCCGACAGGTTGAGTTTCGCTTGGGTTGCCTCCGCCATCATTTTTTCTCCAATGATCAAATTATCTGCCTCTCTGAACATCTTCCAGCAAGCTAAAATCGTACATCTTTTTGGCAAGCTCGCCGGTCGACACTGAAGTCTTCACGCGCTGACGGGTAAGTTCGATGCCGTTTTCGATCGACCGCTGCGAGATATTGCCGTCGGCCGACAGGATACTCAGCATAAATTTGTAGTTGGTGTCCGCTACGTCCCGTTCGAGGTTAAAATCTTTCGTTATCGAACTCACGATCTCATCCTTATTCTTTGGATCGTGCACATAATGAAATCCTCGCATCGTCCCACGCAAAAATTTCTTGATCAGAAGAGGATTTTCCTTGATGAGCTGATCGGAGACCACGACTCCTGAGCCGGGCAGCTCCAAGATGTCGGCCAGCGACTGGAGCCTGACCATACCGAGCTTCTCGGCGATGGCAAAACCCGGAGCCCAAAGAATGGCGGCATCCACAGCGCCCTTCTGAAGCGCGGCAAAAACACTCTCGCTGCCCACAGCCAGGATCGAAACTTCTTTATCAGGGTCGACGTGGTGATGAGTTAGAATAGCTCTTGCGGCATAGTCGGTCGTGCTGCCCACGCCGGTGACGGCAATCTTTTTTCCTTTGATGTCCGCGATCGAGCGAATGCCGGATTCTCTACGCCCGTAAAGAATGAATGCCGGTTTATTGTTGAACCCAATGATGCCTTTGACCGGCGCGCCCGCCATGGCTGCCCGTGTTCCAGTTCCGAAACCGGTGCTGAATTGGATCGATCCCGAGACCAGGGCTTGCATGGCGGTGGGCCCGCTCCTGAACAGCACCGGTAAGACGTTCAAGCCTTCTGGCTTAAAGAAATCCTTTTTGAGCGCTACCGATAACGGCAAATCGGAAAGCGTTGGCGCATCCATACCGATAATGACTTTCGCCGCCTCCGCCGAAAAACTTTGCTGTAAGTTAGAAATTGGCAATAAAGCGAAGCACGCCAGGAATATTAACCGCAAGTGACTTCTTCTCATCTATTTTCCTTTATATCAGCGCAGCGACGGCACAAACGACTTGCGTGGAATCTATTGAAGCGACCATTTCATGTCAAGCATCGGGAACATCGCAACCATCTTGAATACGCATATGCCAACAGCGAAAGGATCCAGCATACCTTCATTTGACAAAAGTTTTACGACAGCGTTAAACGAGAGTCTATGAAAATCGTGGTAACAGGCAGCGCCGGGAGGCTCGGGCACCTAACGATCGGAGAATTGCTCGACCATGATCACGAAGTGCTGTCGATCGACAAAGTGCCGATCTCGGAAAGCGTCTGCCGCGGTTCGGTGATCGATCTGCTCCGGGCGGAGGATCTTGCCCAGGCCTTTGAAGGCGCCGACGCGGTGATCCATCTCGCCAGAAAAAAGTTTCCCTATACCAGCAACGGATTCGATGCGGAGTCTCGTACGTGGAAAACTCCCAACGTGCTCGGCGACGCGGCAATATTCGGTTACAACGTAACCCTGAGTTATAACGTGATAGCGGCGGCTTTTACCGCCGGAGTCAAGAAGCTCGTGATGGGATCGAGTCTGACGATTTACGGTTTCTATTATCCCTCGCGATGGTCGGCGCCGGAGTATCTGCCGGTGGATGAAGACTATCCTTTGAATCCCCAGGATCCTTACAGTGTATCCAAGCTCGTCGTTGAGCGCGCCTGCGACGCATTTGCGAGCAAGAGCGACATGCAGATCGCCAGCCTGCGATTCGCCGGGATTTGCGCCGACTTCACGCACCAGACTCTCAAAGAGAGACGAAAAAACCCCTTGAGATGGAGCGGCCCGTTGTGGACCTATATCGATGTTCGCGATGCGGCTCTCGCGTGTCGTCTCGCGGTCGAAGCTAACTTTGCCGGTCATGAGGCGTTTAACATCTGTGCACCTAATACGATCATGGAGAGGCCGACTGCGGAGCTTGTTACGGAGTATTTGCCCAGCGCGAGATTGCGCACGAGCAGCGAAGGAAACTGGGCTGGGTATCATTCCGAAAAGTCTGGAAAGATGCTCGGGTTCAGGGCCGGACATCTACTCGATTGACACCGCGTCGATTGCCGTTTTGGATTGTCGTAAGTAATATTTCTGTCGAAAGAGGGACTAGAATGTTTCGTTGTGTCGATCTTCCCGCGCGGATTCCTGGGAGACTGCTGCTGCACAGCATGCCGGGTCGGTTTGAAGCGATCGAGAGGGTTTGGCATCAGCTGAAACGCGATGCGGTCGGCGCGATCGTTTGCTTAAACGAAAAACACGAAATTCACGCGAAATCCTCGAAGTACGCGGAGGCCCTGGAAGCCGGGACCGTTCCCTGTTCCGTCCTGCCTTTTGAAATTCGTGAGGGTGGGGTGCCGGAGGATCGGGATGCCTTCTGGGCGCTTGCGAAAAATGTAGCAAATCGATTGCAGTCCGGGGAAGCTGTGCTGATTCATTGTGCGGGCGGCGTCGGTCGCACCGCGATGCTTGCGGTCTCGGTGCTGCTGGCCTTGGGCGAACCGATGAACGAGGCGGAGAGTGTGGTGTCGCGGGCGGGGTCAATCGTCGAAACAATGCCGCAGATCGAAATGCTTTCCTGGTGCGCTTCTAGAAACGAGCAGTTCAAAGATTCAATAAGTTAAAAGTAGTACTCAAACCCGTTCCAAACGTTCCAGCCGTTCCATCGCTGCGCTCCGTTACAGTCGTGCTAAGGCGCAGCTCGTTCAAGCGTTCAAGGTTCAATTGTTCAAGGACAGACTCGGAACTTGGACTTCTCGCTGTCCGGCAGTCTCTCATGAGGTGAAAGTCAACGGAGCGAATGCCGCATTCACGGGCGCGGCTTGAAGTATCTTAGAGCATATTCTTTGTTTTCCGGGTACCAGAGGTTGCCGAGATGTCCGCCGTACGGATAGAGCGTCACTTGGTCGCCCAAGGCCTCTTTGAGCGCTTCGATGGATTTTCGCCCAGCCAAGAAATCGTCGGCGTTGTGCAGAATGTGTACTTTGGCATTGCCCCGGAGCCGATCGACGATGTGCGCTAGGGAACCGCGTTGAATGAAAGTTCCCAGATCGGCCTGGAGATCTCCGAGTTGTTTTTGCCATAAGGGCAAACCGATCTTCTGATTATAATCGCTAAACGTGAAATTCTTAGCTTCCTCCAGGCGTTTTCTCATGTCGTCTTTCGGCGCAGTAAGAACTTTTTGATCGTGAATGACTTGGGTGACATAGATCAGTTCGGAAAACTGACTTTGCAGATTCTCGGCAATCAGGAATTGCAGCTCTTCTGTCATGAAACCGGCGAACTTCTTTGCCAATCGATCGAAGACGGCGGGATCGTCCCGCCTTTCCTCGGAAAAGGAGTCAACGATGCCAAGCGCTTTCGCTATGATTTGCTGAGATTTCTCCCGGCCGAATTTACCCGCCAACGCGTTCCATTCATCGATTTTTTTGATCGCGTAAGCGAGATCTACGGGCGGATTGACGAGAAGATACTTGGCGATGCCGATCTTTCCCTCATCAGCATCGATAACGCTCAGATACGCGCCTTCGAGCGCGCCCAGACTAGCCGCCATAAGATTGATCGCCGTGGCATTGACGTCATACCGGTCCCTCAATGTCGTCAGGGTTCTTTGCATCACGTCATACAAATCACGGGCGTCTTCCGGAACATAACCCGGCGCGCCGCTGCGGCTGGCCGATAACGCAAAATTCCAGCTCATCGGCGACGGCAAAATGACTACGTGGAAGCCCTCTTGGTAGAACAAGCTCGCCAAATAGGGAGCGACCCCGAAGTAGGGGCTGGATCCGAGGCCGGCGAGAATGAAAAGCAACGGCGCCGGATGATTCTGCCGATAAAGCGCAAGACTTACATCGCCGCGTCCTTCGAGAGAGGGCAGATTATTTCTGCCGGGGAGACCGGGCACACGGACTATGGTCGACTTGGTGCGCTCGGTGGCCCCGTCGTCGCTTAAGATAGCGGTCGTCGCAGTCGCTAAATAGGGGTCGTGATAGGGATACTCATAGTCCGCGGCTTCAACTGAATTTGTTAAAAGACTTAAAGTGGTCAGTATCGTCAGAGCGAAATGAAAGCGCATGTGAAAGACTCCTGGTGATAGGCTCGGTCGCAATTGGT
>VBKX01000295.1 GCA_005879435.1 Deltaproteobacteria bacterium | reverse complement strand
GCTCAGAGAGCGCGCGCCGAAGGCATTCTTTGACGAAAAGCGCGACGCCTGGATGTTCGGCTCGCCGGAAGTGCAAATCCAAGCCGTCGGTGGGTTGTTCATGGCCGGCCAACAACCGGAGAATCTGGAAAAGTTTCGCAGAGCGGGCTTCGCCGTAGCGCGCCCGGGCGGCTGGGATCCGATCGTGCGGCAAGATGACATGGTCACCGACGGTGTGGCGGCCGAAGTGCTTTACCCCAGCCTGGGGCTGGGCTTGTACTGTGTAAAAGACGCGGCTTTACAGGAAAGCCTTTTCAGAACTTACAACGATTGGATCATCGACTACTGCAGTAAGGTGCCGGACCGGCTGTTCGGCATTGCGCTGATTTCCATGTACGACGTCGATCATGCGATCGCCGAGATGGAACGCTGCAAGAAGGCCGGTGGCGTCGTCGGCACGATGATCTGGCAGGTGCCGGACCCGAGGTTTCCTTTTACCTCCGATCATTATGAGCGCTTCTGGGCGGCATCGCAGGATCTCGATCTGCCGGTGCATCTGCACATCCTGACCGGCTTCGGCTACAGCATGAACCGTCAGACGAGTCACGGCATCAACCGCTACCGCATCGGCGTGCAACAGACAAAAGAAATCGAAGACGCGCTGTTCGACATGATTTTTTCCGGCGTGCTGGAACGTTATCCCAAGCTAAAAGTCGTCTCGGTGGAAAATGAAATCGGCTGGATGCCGTTCTGGCTGGAGAAATGCGACAAAGCCTACAAACGGCACCGTCACTCGGAAAAAGTTCCCATGACCAAGTTGCCGAGCGAGTATTTCGCCGAGCAGATTTACGCGACCTTTTTTAACGACCGCGTCGGCGGACAGCTCTTCTCTTGGTGGGGCGTGGACAACTGCATGTGGTCCAATGATTATCCGCACCAGAATTCCACCTGGCCGAACTCGCGCGCCGTCATCGAGCGCGACATGGCGCATCTTTCGGCAGCGGACCGCGACAAGTTGTTAAACACGAACGTGCGCAAGTTATACAAACTGAATACGCCGGCTTCATTGCCGAAGGCGGCATAGATAGCGCGTGAATTCTCATTTAATGCGCAGCGCTAATTTTTACTCGAGGAGAGATTTATGGAGTTACGTAACGCAATAAAGGTTCTCGATTCGGACGCGCATGCGCGCGATTTCGACGCCGAGATCAGGCCTTATCTGCCGGAGCCGTATCGCAATCAAAAGGCCTCTTTGATTCCCAGCGAACATTATGACCGCAACCTCGGCGGAACTTTGGGTCATGGGGGCGCGAAAGTAGAGGAGCGACTGGCCGCCATGGACACCCAACAGATCGACACCGCCGTGATGTTTCCCACTAGCGGCCTGGGCCTTGGCAGGGTGCGCGATCCCCAGTTCCAAACCGCGCTGTGCCGGGCGTACAACGATTTTATCTCTGACTATTGTAAAGCATCGCCGCGCTTAAAAGCGGTGGCTAATTTGCCGGTCAACAATCCCGCCGAGGCGGCCAAAGAGTTGAACCGCGCCGTTACGAAGCTCAATCTGTGCGGCGGCATGCTGGTCGCGCAGGCGCATCGCAAGAACCTAGGGAGTCCCGAGTTCTATCCGCTCTATGAAGAAGCGCAGCGCTTGAACACGCCGATCACCATCCACGCCTTCGGCGGCGACGAGCCGGGCAGCGAGATTTTCGATCAATTCATCTGCCTGCACACGACGGGACACCCCTTTCCGGTGCTGCGCCAATTGACTGCCATGGTGTTCGGCGGCATTCCGGAAATGTTTCCGAAGCTGAGAATCGGCTACCTCGAAGTCGGCTGCGGCTGGCTGCCCTACTGGGCCGAACGCATGGACGAAGAGTGGGAAAAACGGGGCAAAGTGGAGGCGCCGCTGTGTAAGAAGAAGCCGAGCGAATATCTCTACAGTGAAAACAGCTACTACGGCTGCGAGCCAGAAGAAAAAATGATCAGCTTCGTGGTCAATGAGGTCGGCTCCAAGACGCTGATGTACGCGTCGGACTACCCGCACTGGGATATGAGCTGGCCGGAATCGGCGACGATCCTGTGGAACCGCGAAGACCTCTCGTTTGACACTAAAAAGGATTTGCTGCTCAACAATGCGAAACGATTTTACAACCTAAGCTGATCTCCCAGGCCATAATCGCGAGGCTACAAAATAAGACAAGAGAAAACCAGAAGAGGAGAATTGCATGATCCAAACCAAAGGACTGACTGGCGCCCAAACGATGTTGCGTGTACTCGCAAAGATGGGCGTGGAGAAAATCTTCGCGTCGCCGGGCTCGGAGTGGTCGCCGGTGTGGGAAGCCCTAGCGGAACCGGGCGTCGAAGGCATGCCGCAATATTTAAGCACACGCCACGAAGAAGTTGCTGTCGGTATGGCGAGCGGTTATGCCAAGTCGACGGGCAAATTGCCGGCCGTGATGATTCACACGACCGTCGGCTCGTTGCATGCGACCATGGGCATGCGCGGCGCGATTCGCGAGCAAGTGCCGATGGTGGTCTTCAGCGGCGAATCGATCGGCTATGGCGAAGACGAAGGGCCCGATCCTGGAGCTCAGTGGTTGGGCCATCTCTCCAATATCGGCGGTCCGGCAAAGCTGGTCGAGCAAACGGTTAAATGGAGCTTCGGCGTCAACAACAAAGCGATTTTACCGGCGACGATCCAGCGCGCCTGTCAGCTCGCCATGGCGGCGCCCAAGGGCCCGACCTTCGTGTCGCTGTCGATGGAGCATCTGTTCGACAAGATGATCAAGGATGTTCCAGGGGATCTCGGATTCGCGCCCGGCGCGACTGCCGATCCGAAAGGCATCGAGGAACTCGCGAATCTATTGGCCGGCGCGAAGAATCCGGTGATCGTCACCGAAGATTCAGGCCGCACGGAGAAATCGGTGCATTGCCTGGTCGAGATCGCCGAGCTACTGGGCTGCGCGGTCGTCGAGACTCGCAGTACGGGTGCGCTCAATTTTCCGCGCAACCATCCGTTGCACAGCGGCTACGATCCGCGCAAGGCTTTAGCGGGCGCGGATGCGATTCTTCTGCTTGCGGTGATCGCGCCGTGGCATCCGGCTTCGGCCACGCCTTCGCCGGGCGCGACGGTGGCGATTCTCGATGAGAATCCGCTGCGCCACGATATGCCGTACTACGGCTATCAGGCGGATCTCTGCTTGACGGGCGAGATCGAAAGCTCGCTCGAACATCTGCTCGCGGCGTTAAAGAAGGCGGAAGAAATCGGCAAGAAAAACAACGCGCAGAGAAAAGCGTGGCGCGACGACGCACTGGCGCTGGCGAGCCAAAAGCCGATGGACACGCGCTGGGTGGCGCATGAACTGAGCCAGGTTTTACCGGCCGACGCGATGGTGGTCGAAGAGACTATCACCCATCGACTGGCGGTGCACCGCTACCTCGACGGGGTGAAACCGGGATCCTATTTCGCCGGCTGCGTCGGCGGTTTGGGCACCGGCCTT
>VBKX01000294.1 GCA_005879435.1 Deltaproteobacteria bacterium | reverse complement strand
TCGGGATGCGGGAGTACGCATCGCGAGCGTTTTAATTTACCCCTGCGCATCGCGACTTCTGACAAGTTTACCATCTTCATGCTCATCACGACCTCGCGTTTCTGATTTAACACTTCGATAAATGTGCGGACAATGCCGCGGTCGGGCCGGGATTCAGCGCGCCGCGCCTCGAGAACCGTCGCGCGTACCGACAAGACGTCGCCGGGAAACACAGGCTTGTCCCAGCGCAGCTCGTCACCGCCTGGTGAGCCGAGGTTGGCTAATTTGGAGAGATAGTTTTCCGCGTAGACGCGCATCATAAGGGCTGCGGTGTGCCAGCCGCTGGCGATCACGCCGCCGTTGATGCTGTTTTTCGCGGCTTCTTTGTCGATGTGGTAGGAGAGCGGCACATAGCGCTTGCCGAATTCGAGAACTTCTTGCTCGTCGACGCTGATGCAGCAGAATTCATGCACGGCGCCTGGGATGTAGTCTTCAAAATAGCGGTCATCGGGCTCCGTCTTGAATTTGCTTGTCATGAGGTGCTTTCAATCGGATTAAAGCGTCAAGCGCCGGGGTGAGCTGAGATGATCCGCCGGGCTTTCGAAACAATGTCATCCGCGCCTGAGATGTCGCTAATGATCGCTACGGAATCGGCTCCGGCTTGCCAAACTTGCGTGACGTTTTGTTCCGTGATGCCGCCGATGGCGACGATGGGCAGGTTTACTGCAGCGCGAATTTGCCGGAGCATTTCGACGCCACGAGGCGTGACGCCGGTATTTTTCGTGGTCGTGCCGAACATCGGGCCGAAGCCGATGTAATCGGCGCCGTTTTGTTCGGCTTCCCGTGCTTGTTCGAGGTCATGCGTCGAAATGCCGACGATTTTTTGCCCCATGAGTTTTCTACCGACCTCGAGTGGAAGGTCATCCTGACCGAGATGCACGCCGTCGGCGTCACAAGCCAGAGCAATGTCGACACGATCGTTGACGATCAGCTTGCATTCATGGGATCGGGTCGCTGCTCGAGCGCGCCGCGCGAGCTCAAACAAATCACTGCTTGGTGGAACGGCCCTTGGTTTGTTCGGGATCGAGAATGGCATAGAGCGGCGGAATTGTGAGCGACGGCATGAATCTTTAGGATGGCTCTTTCTTGAGCTCGATGCGCAGGTCGGTGATCTTTTTGCGCAGAGTATTTCGATTGATCCCGAGAATCTGCGCGGCGCGGATTTGATTGCCCTTGGTCTTCTTGAGCGTGAGCTCGATGAGCGGGCGTTCGACCCGCTCGATGACGAGCGAGTAGAGATTGTCCACGTCGACGCCTTCGGTCCTGCGAAAATAATCCTCGAGCTTGTGCCGGATGATCTCTTCCAAGGACAGCTGGTCGACTTCCAGAGTCGTCGTCGCCGGTTTGTTTTGTAACGTAAAATCCTTGGGGAACATGATCGGCCCCGAGGACAACACCGCGGCGCGGATCAATGTATTTTCCAGCTCGCGCACGTTGCCGGGCCAAGTATGCTCTTCCAAAAGTTTTTGCGCCTCCGGCGAAACCCCGGAGATTTGAATGTTCGCGGTTGATCTTGTCGACGAAATAGCCGATCAAAAGCGGAATGTCGCCGCGCCGCTCGCGCAACGGCGGCCGGTAGATCGGAATTACTTTGAGCCGGAAATAAAGATCTTCACGAAAACGTTTTTCCTTGACGGCCTTATCCAAGTCCTGATTGGTGGCGGCTAAAATGCGCACGTCGGCTTTCATGACGTCCCGCCCGCCGACCCGACTGTATTCATGGTCCTGCAAGACGCGTAACAATTTGGTCTGCAGATCCAAGGGAATGTCACCCACTTCATCCAAGAACAGTGTGCCGCTGTCGGCCAACTCGAACTTACCCAGCCGGCGGTCAAGAGCGCCGGTGAAGGCGCCTTTTTCATGGCCGAACAGCTCGCTTTCGAGCAAGTCGCGAGGTATGGCGGCGCAATTGATCGCGACGAACGGTTGGTTCCAACGCGGCGAGTTATAATGGATCGTTTTCGCCACCAGTTCCTTGCCCGTACCGCTCTCGCCAAGGATCAGAATGGTCGCCTGAGTGTCGACCACTTGGCCGATCGTTTTGTAGACGACCTGCATGCTCGGACTGGTGCCGATGATGTTGACGCCGGGCTCGAAGCGTTTTTTGACTTCCTCTTTGAGCTCGCGAAAGTCACGCGTCAGCTTGCGGCTATCCATGGCGCGCTTGACCAGCACCAGCACTTCATCCAGGTCAAAAGGTTTCGTGATGTAGTCGAAGGCGCCGTTCTTCATCGCGCCGATGGCGTTGCGCATGGTGTTCTGCGCGGTCATCAGGATCATCGCGGTGTCGACGCCGGTCTCCTTGATTTCCTTGAGCAGCTCCAAGCCATCGATATCGGGCAGCTTGATGTCCATCAGCGAAACGTCGAAGTGGCTTTCGGTCAGAAGTCGCCGCGCGCTCGCGCCGTTGGCCGCGATCTGAACCCAATACCCTTCGGTCTCAAGGGCTTTCTGCAAGACAAATCTGAGCGACTCTTCGTCCTCGGTAATGAGAATTTTTCCTTGATCCATTTTAGTCGGCTACCACTAATGAGACTCTAAAGATGCTTCCCTTTCCTTCGGTGCCTTCAACGCGGACCATGCCGCCGTGGTCCTTTTTGATGCGATAGCAGGTTGCCAAGCCGAGCCCGGTGCCGTTGGTTTTGGTCGTGAAAAACGGCGAGAAGATATGCGGTAGATCCTCTTCGGTGATGCCGCGTCCTTCGTCGGCGAGATCGACCCAGATAAAGCGGTTGGGCCCCGTGCCATGCTCGCGTATATGATAATCCGTTTCCACCCGAGTTGTCACCGTCAGCACGCCGCCGCCAACCATCGCCTGAAAGGCGTTCTTCACCAGATTCAGAAAGACTTGCGTGAGCCGGCCGCGGTCGCCGCGGATGGGCGGCAGGCTCGGATCGAACCACTTTCTTAC
>VBKX01000296.1 GCA_005879435.1 Deltaproteobacteria bacterium | reverse complement strand
GACGAGGTCGACGTAAACGTCCATCCCGCGAAATATGAAGTGCGCTTTCGCCGCCAGTCCGAGATTCACGAAGCCGTGTCCCGGGCGATTCGCCACGCGTTAAAGCAAGAAGCCAGAGAACCGTCGGCTCGCAACACCGTAATCTCTCCACTTCCCTTATCCGGCGTACGGGAGGCCGCATTGCCGTACGGCGAGTTCCATGGGACGGCGCACAGTGAGAGTCAGCCGATTCGCCCAGCCGTTTTTGCCCCCCCGCCGAGCGTGACGGCGGGGCAAGATGGATTCTACTCTTCGATGCGCGTTCTCGGCCAGATTCTTGGCTGCTATCTGGTTTGTGTGTCGCCTCGTGGGCTGGCGTTAATCGATCAGCATGCCGCCCATGAAAGAGTCGCTTTCGAAAGGCTGCGTCGGCAGATGAATGCCGGCCACGTCGAAAAGCAAAGCCTCCTTATGCCGCAAAGCGTCGATCTCAGTGCCGGGGAAATGATGTTGTTGGAGGAAAAACTGGAGGTGCTCGAACGCTTCGGTTTCTCGCTTGAACCTTTTGGTCCCGGCGCCTACGCGATCACGGCTGCGCCCGCGCTCCTGCCCGAGGGCGACTACAGCCAAGTCGTGCGCCAAATGGTGGCGGATCTCGCCGAGGTGGATAACTCCGGGAAACTGCGCGCGCATCTTGAGGACCGTCTAGCGACCATCGCTTGTCACAGCGTGATACGGGCCAATCGCATCCTGGAAATGGATGAAATGCGAGCGCTGCTGAGAGCCTTGGATGACATTGATTTCGCGACGCAGTGTCCGCATGGCCGCCCGGTGCTCGTCGAGATCAGCCGCGAGGAACTCGAGCGAATGTTCAAGCGAGTCGTCTAATTTGCGAAGTTCAAGGTTCCAGGTTCAAAGTTCAAAGCAAGGGAATGGGAGCTCGACTTTTCCCGTTGAACGTTGAACCTTAAACTTTGAACCGAGACGCCGCTGTCGTCGATGAAAATAAAAATCGTCATCGTTCTCGGCCCCACCGCCGTGGGGAAATCCGAGCTCGCACTGGAACTGGCGCAAAGCGTTGACGGCGAGATCGTCAATGCCGATTCACAGCAAGTCTACCGCTACATGGACATCGGTACAGGCAAGCCGTCGAGGGGCGATCGAGAGCGCGTGCGCCATCATTTGATCGACATCGTGAATCCGGACGACGAATTTAACGCGGCACTTTATCGCCGGTTGGCGACCGAGAGCATCGAGCAGATGCAAAAGCGCGGCAAAAATGTCGTGGTCTGCGGTGGTACCGGGTTGTATCTCAAAGCCCTGACGCATGGTCTTTTCGTGGGTCCGGGTCAGGATTCGGAAATGCGTCGCAACTTGGACTTGGAGATCGATAAGAAAGGCCTGGCCGCGACGTATCAGCGATTGATCGAGATCGACCCGACCGTCGTGTCGTCGATTCATCCAAACGACCGCCAGCGCATCATTCGAGCTTTGGAAGTTTTTCATTGCACTGGCAAACCCCTCAGCCTATGGCAACGGGAGCACGCTTTTCAGGACGAACCGTTTCAAGTTCTAAAGATTGGTTTGCTGCGCGGACGTGCCGAGCTCTACGACCTGATCAACCAACGCGGCGAGCAGATGGTTCGTGACGGCCTTCTGGACGAATCGCCAGATGGGCGAAGTTATTCAGGGCGCCAAGATTCTGGATATTGCAATCGAAGAGATGAAACAGGAAACCCGCCGTCTGGCCAAACGACAGCTGACTTGGTTCCGGCGGGACGCAGAGATTCGCTGGTATCATCCAGAAAACGGGCGGGGGGAAATTGTCGCGGCGGTGCAGGAGTTTCTTGGCGGCGGTAGTGTGACAGTCAATGAAAGGCGGCAGCGAACATGAAGGCTAAGAGTTCGGCGTTCCGTATTCTGATGCTCACAGTGATTCTGTTGGCCAAGATTCCCAACGCGGGCCGCGCCGCCGAGCCCGCCTTTAGCTGGAAGACGCTGGAAGCCGAAGCAGTATCGCTTCTCAGCCGCTACATTCAGATCGACACGACAAACCCACCGGGTAACGAGATCAAGGCCGCGGCATTTTTAAAAGAGGTCTTCGATCGCGAGGGGATCGAAGCAAGGGTCATCGAATCTTCTTCCGGCAGAGGGAACATCTACGCGCGAATACGCGGCGACGGCTCGAAAAAAGCCATAGTGTTGCTCAATCATATGGACGTGGTTCCTGCGGATGCCAAGTTCTGGAAGGAAGCCCCGTTTGGCGGAAGCATCAAAGAGAGGGTGATCTGGGGACGCGGCGCCCTCGACGATAAGGGCGCCGCGATCATGGAGCTTTTGGCCATGGCGGCATTCAAGCGGCAGAACATATCGTTAAAAGGCGACGTTATTTTTCTTGGCACCGCCGATGAAGAAGCCGGCGGTGCGCTTGGTGCCGGATATCTCACGGACAAGCACCCTGAATTATTCAAAGACGTAGGCTTGGTGTTAAACGAAGGCGGCGGCATACGCATCGATGAAAATGGTCGGGCGCGCGTCTATATTGTCAGTGTGGCCGAAAAGACGCCGCTCTGGTTGAAGCTCACGGCATCGGGAATGCCGGGTCACGGCTCCACGCCGGGTAATAGTCTCGCGGTGAACAAACTGATCAGCGCGCTCAATCGAGTCATGAGCTATCAGAGCCCCATCAAGGTTGTACCGGAGGTTCAGAAATTCTACGCCGATACGGCAAATGAGGAGACTGAGCCGCGTCGGACAGGCTATCTGGATTTGCGCAAATCGCTGGAGGATCCGACTTTTCGATCTCAGTTTATTAAAGATCCGCGCGATCGCGCGAGCGTTAGCAACACGATCGCGATCACCGGGATCAAGGGATCGGACAAGGTCAACGTGATCCCCGCCGTGGCAACAGCAGAACTCGACGTCCGGCTTCTACCGGGCGAAGACCCGAAAGCTTTTATCAACGAGCTGCGACGAATTATCAACGACGAATCGATCAAGATCGAAGTCACGCTATCGTTTCCAGCGGCAACATCGCCGCCGCATCCCGAAGCGATGAAGGTAATTAGCGACTTTGCGAAAACGAACGATCCTGGCGCGCCGGTGGTTGCGCCGTTGCTGCGCGGTTTTACCGATTGTCATTTTTTTCGCGAAAAGGGCATACCCTGTCTCGGTTTCATGCCGCATCGCAGCACGCCGAGCGCTGAAGGTTTGGTTCACGGCGTTGACGAGCGGGTGTCCGTGGAAAGTTTGCACTTCGGCGTCCGCGCGATGTATGAAATCGTACGCGAACTGGTAGCGGAGTAGGGGACGATCATCGAGACTTGACTACGACATCCGACAACAGGAAATAAATTCCGCAGATCCCTTCCCATTGCGCCGGCGATCAGGCCAATGAGACTGCCGGCCACTGATTCGGTCCCAGCTAAAGCGGAGAAGGACCAGGGCGCGCAGCTGTTGTGACCTTAGGGCGGAGCAGGAAGTGGTGGCTCTATTATGAATCGGCTTGAACTTACAGGTGAACTCTATCAGCATCGTTTGGTCGCCGTGGTGCGTTCTAAGACCGCCGACCAAGCGCTGGCGCTGGCACGGGCTGCCGCCGCCGGCGGCGTCAAGTTCATCGAAATTACTTTCAGCGTGCCGGGAGCGCTCGACGTCATCAAAGATTTAGCGGCGCGAAAGGGTCTTCACGTCGGCGCCGGTACCGTGCTGGCGCCGCAACAAGCGGAGCGCGCTGTCGGTGTCGGCGCGGAGTTCATTGTCTCGCCTTCTCTGGAGCTGAATTTGGTCGGCATTTGCCACCTGGCAAACGTCGCTTGCTTCCCCGGCGCGGCGACGCCGACGGAGATCATCGCCGCGCAGCGCGCGCGCGCCGATCTCGTGAAGATATTTCCCGCCGATTTGGTCGGCGGTCCCCAGTTCATCCGCCAGATGCAGGCACCGTTTCCGGACGTCCGTTTCATGGTTTCCGGCGGCGTGAGTTTAAAGAACATTACGGATTATGTTGAGGCCGGCGTGACCGGGATTTGCCTGGGCAGCGCTTACCTCGAGAAATTACTGTCCGAAAAAGGCGAGACGGCGTTCATTAAAGAGATGCAGCAGTTTGTCAAACTGGTTGCGCATGCGCGGCAGAAGAAATCTACATCGAGGAAGAAATGACCCCATTGCATTTAACTGTCGCGTGCGAAGATTATGATCGAACCCGTCCATTCAAAGACGGCATCGTCAAGGCAGAAGGTCTAGAGGTCAATTATCTGGTCATGCCCGTGGAAGAGATCTTCTGGCGCATGATGAAGTATGAAGAGTTCGACGTGTCGGAGCTGTCGATGGGAGCATTCTTGACGGCGGCGGCGCACGGCCGGAAGCCTTTCGTTGCGATTCCGGTATTTCCCTCGCGGACGTTTCGTCACCGCTGTATCTTCGTCAACACGACATCCGGCATTCAGCGCGTGGAGGACCTGCGCGGGAAGAGAATGGGCGTGCCGGAGTATTCCATGACCGCGGCGGTGTGGTTGCGTGGGTTGTTTCAACATGAATACGGCGTGCCGCCAAGCGAGATTCATTGGGTTCAAGCCGGCGAGGAGCATCCGGGAAGAAAAGACCGCGTCGATTTCGAAATGCCCGCGGGGGTAACACTCGAAAGTCGGCCGGATACGACGCTCAACGCGATGATCGAGAGCGGCGAGGTCGACGCCATGATGTCGCCACGCATGCCTACTTGCTTTCTCCAAGGATCTCCCAACGTGAGGCGCTTGTTTCCAAATTATCGCCACGCCGAAATGGATTATTTCAAAAAGACCGGTTTGTTTCCGATTATGCACGTGATCGTGATCAAACGGTCGATCTACGAAAGAGAGCCTTGGGTGGCGCAGACGCTGTACAAAGCATTCTGCGAAGCCAAAGAGATTTGCATGCGCGATCTCTACGATACCAACATACTGCGCGTGAGCTTGCCGTGGATATCCGCGGAATACGAAGACACGCGGGATTTGATGACCGCCGATTACTGGCCGTACGGCCTGGAGCCCAATCGTGCCAATTTAGAAACCTTACACGCCTATCTGTTGGAGCAAGGCTTGATCAAGCAGAAACTTAACTTGGATGAGCTCTTTGCCCGGGAAACCGTGGAGGCGTTCAAGATTTAGACGCAGAGAACAGAAACATCGAAAAAGGAGATCGGGCGGAAAAGATTCTCCGGTCATTGGACGGACGAAGCTTCGGGAGCGTGACACCGCAAATGATTGCGATGGCCCGCAAGAATATCTTTTCGGAGAGGTGCTTGGACTTTAGGTTGGGGGAATCACGCTAAGCGATCAGTGCCGGCCAAGATTCCATTTCCTTGCAGCCTTTCGCTTTAGCCATTCCTCGAAGGTAGATATTGCGATCGAGTAACGCGTTTCCCTCATTGCCATCGGCGTTCTGAAAATCCGCCAGCCCGGGCCAGACAAATATAATCCACAGCGCATCGTCGACATCCGAAGATTTGTTCTTCGCGATCTTATTTTTGGCAATTTCCGTGTTGGCCGTGTAATCGACGGAAATTTGTTCACAGCTAAGGTTGGCGTCATTGGCTTGCTGCATCGCCACGGGCTGTGGAGGAGGCCGGTGGACGCAGCCGGCAATCAAACACGTCACGATCATCAAGGCCAGAAAATTCATCGATCTTTCTCCAGTAACCGGGTTTAATAGTTTTCTTATCGTAGTCACAAAGCAAGTGTTCCACATGGCTGAAAGAGACTCAAGCCATCCTTCCTCATGTGTGAAATCCAGATTTCCGCTGCGAAGAATGCCGCCGGGCTCACGATTAAGCCAGAGAAGACTCCTTCACACACTGACAGATCGACTCTTAACTTATGCAGTGAATCTGAGAACGCGTGGCATCCGGGGGCTTCGCAATTCACCCATAGGAGATCGTTGGGCATAGCGATTGCTTTGGGACTGGTTTCCAATGACCGTTAAATATTCGCTTGGCTTGGGCGAACCGCGTTTGTTCTGTCGGTGAAATGTTTTAACTGGTGCGTTTTAGCGCAATCCATAATTTGCTCAACCGATGAGTTTTAGGGACATTTTAGGAAAATTTGCCATTTCTTGACTCAGCCACTCAGATGTGGCAACGCTATAATCCAAAGGTTTTTCGAACGTGGATCTGTTGCTAGATTTTCTACTCATCTGCTTTGGCATGGCCGTTTATTTCCTGCCGGCGATTCTGGCCAATTGGCGCAAGGCTGAGCACGAAACGGGTATTTTCTGGGTGAACTTGTTTTTGGGATGGACGGTGTTCGGCTGGTTCGCCGTGCTGATCTGGACTGTGGCAGAGACAGATCCTCAAGCCATTCCAGAAAGTTGGCCAAAGTCTTGGCTGGGCCGCTCGATAACGCATCGCATAGAGCGAGTTAATACCTTCGTGCCGGACGACAAACGCAAAGGTCGCGTGCAATTTCGGCAGGGCGAGCTCGACGATCGGGACTACTGGCGAAACCCCCAACATTAAGGTAGCCCGCGCGTACCCACACGGCGGATGAGTGATACTTTAGATTGATAATCGATCCGGGGCATCAGTTTGTCGAGCACCGTCGAACCTTCTCAGATACATACACATAGTCAACCCATATAGATTGCTGGGCGAGAAACTTTGCTCTTGTTGAAGAAACCGAATCTTGACCGAGTCCGTAGACCACGAAATAGTAAAGTCATCAGCCCCTTTTGAATCCAAATATTGACCGAGCACACGCATGCTTAAACTCAGGCTGCGTACATCCGGCATGCCACCGGCTTGGGCACGTCTCAATCGTCTTTCGATGTCCAACCGAAATATTTCTGAGCCGTGAAGGTGTATACGCGGTGCAATCTTCTCATCTTCCAGATCCATTTTTCGGATATTCTTTGAAAATCCCGTCGCTGTCGATGACTTGCCATTGGATTGATTTCGATCAACCCACACGACGTACTCATCCCCGATTTTGTCCAATTCGAAGGCGTTAATACTGAGACCTCGCAAATACTGCCCAATCACTCTAAGCGATTGCGCATTGGAAAGTGTTTCTGATTTCATGTTGGTAACGCTCCTGGGTTTATACCGCCGCTTTTACTTCGATACGTAAGCTGTAGTGTAGGCGGACTTCGTAAATTTTCGGTGACATGGAAACGAAGCTTACGTGAAGCATCTTTCATGCCTCATCAACGGATCCCGTTGGAGTTAATCAAAACTTGTTATTATTAGGAGCTCTTCGAGTGTCATCAACATAGACAGGTGGCAACGGCGGGAGCATGGTGCCTCGCTTAGTTTACAAGTGGCATCCATTTCGCCATTTCGCCACAATGGGCTGGAGACTAGCCGGCGAATGGCCACCAAATGAAGACCCGCAAGGTGCTCCTCAACGAATTCGATTTAACACTTCGACTAAAGGATAAGCCGCAACATAAACCCTGAAGAAGTGGGGACGGGAATTGTTGGAATCAGATGTTTTCGCCGTTTCAAGCGTCCCCAATCCGCGACAATTACCATTGGGCGTGACGCTTCTTTGTGTCACTGTTGCCAAATTTGACAATTTTTATGTCAGAATCCGCCATATTCACTTAAAACTCCCGGCTGTTAAGCTTCGACAAGAAGCTTCGCACATTCTCACCTATCACCTCGAACGCAACGCTTCACTTCCGCTCATTCACCATCGAACACTAGTGATCTATGACAACGGAATGGTCCAGCAATGGCTTGGCGGGCCGCTCTCTGCATTGTCGAAATTTCTTGGCCGGTGCTGCAACGGTTTTCCTCAGACCTGACGAAAGCTCACGACGTTTCAACGCTGGTTAAGTCACCAGCAAACGACTCGCCACGCCAGACTCTATTCAGCCGGCCGGTTGCGCATCGATTCCGATTCGACGGATTGTAGTCTGTGCGGGGTGGAACGCGGAGAGCAGCAGGAAGGCTATACATGATTGCGTTGTTGGAGAATTGAGTTCAGTCGCAAGAGTGTCGCTCCAGGCGAGTTCTGCTGCGGAAGTAATTAGCCGGTTGATTACGAATGTTAGACACGCAGACACAGCGGGCATCAAAAGCCAAGTAATGAGCGCAGCGGTTGGATATCTTGGCGTTGTTAGTTTTGCTTTTGCCTGAGGTGCTGAGCGAAAAACGCGAAGACCTC
>VBKX01000031.1 GCA_005879435.1 Deltaproteobacteria bacterium | reverse complement strand
AAGCGGACAACGTCATGTCTCACCTGAAGAAATATAGTCTGGTCAAGGGCGACGTCCTTGAAACAGTTGATGGTTACTTTGTCGACAATCCGGAGACCATAATCGCGCTCGCTTACTTTGATTTGGCGCTCTACGAACCGACCAAGAAATGTCTGGAAGCGATCAGGCCGCATCTGATGCGCGGCAGCATCATCGCGATGGACGAGTTGAACTCGCACGACTTTCCGGGCGAAACCATCGCCTTGAAGGAAGTGCTTGGACTAGACAAATGTAAGATTTTGCGCTCACGCTTTTTGCCTGATCGGTCTTATCTCGTCATCGAATAAGGTGCTTTTCCTTTTTGGGGCCAGCAGTCGCGAGGGCTAACAGACACCGTGAGTAGGAAACGATTGGTGCTCATCGGTGACAGCGTTTTCGCTCAAATTGCCTGTGAGTTCTTTCAGTTCGACTCGGATTACGAGGTGGTAGCTTTCGCCGTCGAAAGTCGATTCCTGACCCGCCGCGAACTGTTCGAGCGGCCGATCATTGCCTTCGAGAACCTGCCGGACCTTTATCCCCCCTCAGATCACTTTGCGTTCGTTGCCATTGTCTTTACCCAGTTCAATCGACTTCGCACCCGGCTTTACCGTGAGTGTAAGACCAAGGGATATCCAATGGCCTCCTACATTAGTTCCGCCGCGCTGGTTGGCCCACACAGCAAAATCGGTGAACATAGCTTTATCTGTGAGGATACCGTAATCCAGCCTTTCGCCGAAGTAGGCAGTAACGTTGTTATCTGGAGTGGTAACCAGATCTGTCATCGCTGCCGGATCGGTGATAACTCATTCCTGTTACCAAATTGCGTCGACTCCGATGGCGTGACATTCGGAGAAAACGCCATTGTCGGCGCGAATGTCACGGTTATGTCGGATCGCACAGTCGGTAAGGACTGTTATCTCGGCCCGGCTACATTAATCGACGCCGATCTACCCGACGGATCTGTCCTTGAGCGGACACCTACCGGGAGCGCGCCGGAAATTCCGATCGAAAAGCCGATCCCATGACTTGGCGCAAAGGTGGCCTGATTTACGTTCCCGATGGCACGCTCGCGTGGGCAAAAGCTGGCGCGCAACTTCCCACGGCCGAGCTAATCAATCCGGACGTTATTCGCGTATATTATGTTTCAAAGGACCGCGAAGGCTTTGGCCGCATCGGTTCAGTTGATTTGGACGCGCGCTCCCCTAACCGCGTCCTCGCGGTCGTGCCTGAGCCGGTCCTTGACCTCGGAGAGCTGGGGGCGTTTGACGATTCCGGGGTCGCGCCCAGCACGTTGGTGCGAGTTGGAAGCCAGCGATTTCTTTACTATCAGGGATTCCAGCGATCGGAAAGGGTGCCATACCTTACCTTTACCGGCCTGGCCATCGCGGATACCAACTCCGGCGGTTTCAAGAAAGTCTCTCGCGTCCCAATTATGGATCGGACCGATGAGGAGCCGTTCATACGCAGCACCTGCTCCATCCTTTGCGAGTCCGGGCTTTGGAAGATGTGGTACGTCTCGACAGTCAAATGGACGAAGGACGAGAACGGCCTGCACTATATTTGCGTTATCCGATATGCCACCTCTGGAGATGGTCTCTGCTGGCAGACGCATCCTCATATTTGTCTCGAACCCGACTTCCAGGATGAATACGCAGTCGGCCGACCATCGGTCATCCGGGACCGCGACGGTTATCGGATGTGGTATTCCATTCGCTCTTTTCGCCGGCTTTATGTAATCGGTTACGCGGAATCTGAAGACGGCATCCATTGGCAGCGAAACGACGCGGCCGCGGGGGTCGAAAAATCGAGCGACGGATGGGATTCGGAAATGGTCTGTTATCCTTTTGTCGTAGATATAAACGGCGAACGCGTTATGTTCTATAATGGCAACGGCCGTGGCATAACTGGATTCGGCTACGCGGTTTTGGTCCGTTAAACCGCGCTTTTGGAAAAATTTCGAGGCAAATTATGAGCACTGACGAATTGAAATCCTACGGCGTCCGGCAGGCCACAGCACTTCAGTCAGACGTAGATCGGTTTCGGGAAGAGATCGTGATCAATGGCTTCACGGTAGTGCCCGACTTGGTATCCGAAGCTGAACTTGCGGAAGCACGAAAAAGGATCGACGCAGTATATGCTGAGCAGGTGAACGAAGTGGGAGGCGAAGAGAATCTGCGCAAGATAAACGACGCCCGGGTGGGTCGCTGTCTGCTGGCATATGATGACTACTTCCTAGGCTTTGCAACAAATCCCCGGGTCCACGCCGTCGTCGCATCTCTGTTAGGGGAATACTTTACAATCCTGCAGCAAAATGCAGTGATCAACGCCCCTACCAATAAGCATTACCAAAGCGCCTGGCACCGCGACCTCGCCTACCAGCATTTCGTCTCGTCGCGACCGCTGGCGGTGAGCGCGCTTTTTTGCATAGACGATTTTTCGGAGGTTACCGGCGGCACTTATGTGTTACCCGGTTCGCATAAGACCGAGCCGTTTCCTTCACCGGAGTTCATCAAGGCTCACGAACGAACGGTTACAGCCAAGGCGGGATCTGCCCTCATCTTTGACTCAATGATCTACCATCGCGGCGGCGTCAACCGGTCCACCGGCCTGCGTCGCGGCATCAATCACCTATTTGGGCTTCCGTTCATCAAACAACAAATTAGCTTTCCGAAAAGCTTGGGCGGTAAGTACAAGGACGACCCGGCTCTCAGCCGATTTCTGGGTTATGACACGGAGGCGGCGGAGAGTGTTGTGCATTGGAGAACGAACCGTATCCAGGCGGCGAAATAACGAGCGTTCTTTCTTCCACGGAACAACGTTATGCGCGTCGAACGCTACCAGGAATCCGATAAGGAGGCGTGGGACGCGTTCGTTAGGCAAAGTAAGAATGGGACTTTTCTTTTCCTTCGGGATTACATGGATTATCACCATGCCCGATTCGAGGATCATTCACTGGTAATCCGGGATGACGATGACCGGATCGCCGCCCTCCTTCCGGCAAACGTCCGCGACCACCTGCTCTCTAGTCATGCCGGCCTGACTTACGGCGGTTTCGTCGCCGATGAACAAATGAAGTTACCTAAAATGCTGGTAGTTTTTGAGGCGGCGCTCTCGTTTCTGAAGGATCGAAGTTTTGCCGCGCTCGTTTACAAGTGTGTCCCGCACATTTACCATCGCGCCGCCGCCGAAGAAGATTTGTACGCCTTGTTTTTGTGCAACGCCAAGCTACGCCGCCGGGGAGCACTAACCGTTGTCGAAGGCGCGCATCGTCTCGCGGTGCAGGAACGGCGCCGCCGCGGCGCCCGAAAGGCCCAGAAGAACGGCGTCGTCGTTCGTCAGTCTGACGATCTCCCAACATATTGGGAAATCCTGAATGAGCGGCTGCTCAGCACATACGGCACCCGCCCCGCGCATGCCGTCGAAGAGTTGCAGTTATTGCGCTCCCGGTTTCCGAATCATATCAAACTGTTCGCCGCCTATCAGGAAGGGACGATGCTCGCCGGCGTTGTGATCTACGAGAGCTACAACGTCGCCCACGCCCAGTATATTGCCGCGAACGAGCGGAGCCGGACCCTGGGGGCCCTTGATCTGATCTTCGAAGAGCTCTTGGATAACATTTATCAGTCAAAGAAATACTTCGCCTTCGGTACGTCCGACGAACAGGAAGGACGAAAGTTGAATCGCGGTCTCATTGATCAAAAAGAAGGCTATGGCGCCAGAGTAGTGGCACACGATCATTATGAACTAAACCTTGCCGACTGGACGCCCGGCCAACTAATAGAAGCTTTGGCATGAGCATTCAACTTTGCCAGCTGATTGACCTGCCGAAGATCGCCGATCCGCGCGGTAACCTGACCTTTTTGGAAGCGGGGCGACACATCCCGTTTGAAATTAAGCGCGTTTTTTACTTATACGACGTTCCCGGCGGCGAAACTCGCGCCGGCCATGCCTTGCGGAGCTGCCACCAATTCATCATTGCCATGTCGGGCAGTTTTGATGTCGTGCTCGATGACGGCCAGGAAAAGCAACGCTATCAGCTGAATCGCTCTTATTGCGGCCTCTATGTTCCGCCCTTAATCTGGCGCGAGCTCGACAACTTTTCGTCGGGCTCGGTTTGCACCGTTTTAGCATCGGAATGCTACGACGGGGAGGGTTATTACCGCACCTACGAAGATTTCCTCGCCGCGCTCGGCGGGAAAAAGACTGAGTAATTAATTGGGTGAAGACCATATCGGTTGTCGTTCCGGTCTACTACAACGAAGGCTCACTCGAGCCCTTGTTGAATGAACTCCTCGAGGTCGAAGCGCGCTTGCAGGAGCGCGACATGCGACTGGAATTGATTTTTGTGGATGATGGTTCCGGGGATCGTTCGTTCGATGAGTTGATGAAAATAAAGCGGCGACGGGCGGCGACCAAAATCATCAAGCTAACGCGCAATTTCGGGGCGATTCATGCCACCAAGACTGGCTTCCGATTTGTGACAGGAGATTGTTTTATGAACCTGGCCGCGGACCTCCAGGACCCGCCGGACTTAATCTTGGAGGTCATAGAAAAATGGCAGCAGGGATCGAAGTTTGTCCTCGCGGTCAGAAGTCATCGGACAGATTCTCTTTCGACGAAGCTATTCGCGAGGATCTACTACGTTCTCCTGCGTTTATTTGTGGTAAAGGATTATCCTCCCGGTGGCTTCGATTTGGCACTCATGGACAAGGCCTTGTTGCCTTATCTGAATAACAGCAGCAAGAACATCAACACCCCGCTTTTCGCCTACTGGCTCGGTTTCAAGCCGGATGTGATTACGTATGCCCGCCGCGAACGCGCCTACGGAAAATCACGTTGGAGTTTTTGGAAGCGCATGAAGCTTTTCATTGACGCGCTTCTAGGGTTCTCCATCGTGCCGATTCGAATGATTTCGCTCATTGGCCTTATCGTTTCAATGTTGAGCTTTGCTTACGGCGCCTTGATCCTTATCAACACCTTGATCGGGAGGAGCGCGGTCCCTGGCTTCGCCACTATCGTCGCTCTCACTTCTTTTCTCTTAGGTCTCGTTATCGTGATGCTCGGGGTTATCGGCGAATACCTGTGGCGTATTTTTGACGAGACGAACAAGCGCCCCGAAGCCGTGATCGACGAGGTTTATTGAGCTCCTGGCGGCGTCGCGTTATTCAGTAAGATATGTCAGCCCGCGGGCGGGACAGTAGAGTTCAGCGGCCATGGCGCGAATTCGCGCCTACCTCATTTATCTTATTCTTCGTGTCTTTCTGCCCTACCTCGCTGCGTATGCTGTTAACCGTGCCCGCAACGTCTCTCCTAAGCCGCTACCTGATCAAAGGGTTGCTTTTTTGCCCACGCTGAGGGCCGCTTGCCCTAGACCGAGGCCGCTCACGGCGTTGACGCAGTAGGCCCTGGTTTCTGATATACTGAAATGCAATGATCATATGGAATGCGCATGAAGTCGGAGCGCACGTCAGTTCGAACGCGCTCAAGCTCCGGGCCGGCAAGGCGGGCATAGCCTTCTTTCGTTCTGATGCTCTTGCCACGGTCGAAGGACATTACCATTCGCGCTAATGGATTTTGCCGCTCGCGGAAAACAGGATCCGACACAACCAGGCGGCCGCCTGGCTTCAACAGTTTGCTCACCGCGCGAAAAAGCTCCTTTGCCTCTCCGTCATCCAGGTGATGGACGACGCCTATTGTTATCGCGAGGTCAAACTCGCAGTCGAGTTTTGCCGCCAGATCTTGAACCCTGGCGTGAATGAACGTAGCGCGGCCGCCGTATTT
>VBKX01000293.1 GCA_005879435.1 Deltaproteobacteria bacterium | reverse complement strand
TCATCGATGACAGGTCGAGCAGCTCGTCAATTTTCGAATCCTATATTCCTTGACCAGCTTCTCACCCAGCGCGATTTGATCCACCGGCGGTTGGTAATCCATGCTGAACACGTATTGGCGCGGCCTCACATAGCGTTCCGGAGCGCGGTGACATTCGAGGCACCAGTCCATGTAGAGCGTATTTTCCCGCCACGTGAGCGGCATCGTGTCGACTCGGCCGTGACAGGTGGAAGTCCGGCAGATCGTGGACCCGCGTCCATCGAATCGATGTATCGGTACGGAAGCTGTTTCGAACCGGATCCAGAAACGGGCTGGTGGAAAAGATCTGAGAATGACAATTCATGCACGTCTTCGTTGGCGGGAGGCCGGCGACGGCCGATTCTTCGACCGAGGTGTGGCAGTAACGGCAATCGATGCCGTCGTCGCCGACATGATGCTTGTGACTGAACGGCACAGGCTGGCTACGTGCGACACCGACGTCGGTGATGTAGGGCGACTCATTAATTGCCGCCAGCGCCAAAACCCAGACGACGACGAAACCGGCGCCGCCAAAAATGGTGAGACGGGAAATGGTGTTGGTGCTCGGATGAAAAATCTGCGACATGATTTGTTACTGTGCCGTGGTGCCGCAAAACCGGCGCAAAGCCGCATTACATGAATAATTAAGATTGCTCGTTAAGAACCGCACCGCCACCCCCTCTCCACCCCCAAACCGGCGCGCGGACGCCGCTTCGCTAATTGTTGTGAATGCCCAAACTCTCCATCTTGCGATAGAGCGAAGAACGGCTGACGCCCAATAGTTCTGCCGCTCGCGTTTTGTCGCCGGCCGTATCTTTAAGAACATTTTCTATGTGACTTTTTTCGTACGATTGGACGGCAATGCGCAGATTGTTCAGCGACTCGGATCCGTTTTCCTCCTGCGCTGCGGAGCCCTGCGGCAATTCGGCTGGCGTGATCCATTCGCCGTCGCCCAATATCATTGCCAGTTCGAGCACGTTGTCCAATTCACGTACATTGCCCTTCCAGGGGAGCGACATGAGTAATTTTAGCGCCGCGTTGTCCACGCCCTTGTACGTTCTTTTCATTTCGGCGTTATGGCGTCGAATCGAGTGATCCACCAGTAACGGAATGTCTTCCCTTCTCTCGCGCAACGGTGGCACACGAATGTTGATGACGTTCAATCGATAAAAGAGATCTTCGCGAAAGCGTCCCTCAGCGACCTCCATTTCGAGTTCACGGTTGGTCGCGGCGATCATGCGAACATTCAAGCGAAATGGATGGGTGGAACCGATGGGCAGAACTTCTTTATCCTCGATGACCCGAAGGATTTTGGGTTGAAGGCTCAGCGCCATCTCACCGATTTCGTCGAGAAAGATCGTGCCGCCTTGAGCGCGCTGAAAAAGTCCTTCCTGAGAGGTCGCCGCGTCGGTAAAAGCCCCTTTGACGTGACCGAACAGTTGGCTTTCAAGCAACGTTTCTGGAATCCCGCTGCAATTGACCGGTAAAAAGACTTTATCCTTCCGGGGGCTTTGCAGATGAATAGTGCGCGCAACCACTTCCTTGCCTACGCCGCTCTCTCCGGTGATCAAGACATTCGAGCCCGTGGGCGCGACCTTGGAAATCGTCGCGAGAATCTCGCGGATGCTGCAGCTTTCTCCGATGACGCCGGTTGATTCTGAATTGGAGTTGGCCTGGCGGCGCAACAACTCAACTTCCCACGCCAAGCTCTTCGATACCATAAGACGCTTGACCTTTTGCAGGACGTCCTCGAACACTACCGGCTTTAAGATATAATCATGGACGCCGCCGCGGAATCCTTCGATCGCCGTCTCCAGAGACGCATAACCCGTCATCAAGATAAACATGGTTTGCGGCGAAACACTGCGGACATGGCGCAGAACACCACGCCCGTCCGTCCCGGGGATTTTGAGATCGCACAGTACTAGATCGAAGTCGAGATCATTGATCGCCTTAATCGCCTCATCGCCGTTCTCGGCTTCGTAGACGTGATACTCCTCCTCTTCGAGCACCCGGGCGATATTCTTCCGCGGCAATGCTTCATCGTCCACAACGAGAATCGTTGAGCTCATGATCAAACCGAATCAATCGCCAGGCGCACTCATGCACGAGTTTGGAAAAACCATTTCGAGCATGTGTTGAATGACGCAAGTAATTCTGGCAAAACTCATGCCAATCTGTAGGGATTTTGAATACGGAGTCTGTTCAAGCTTTGTACCGCCCCGGGGTAAGCAGCTGTAGCCAAATCAGGACACTGAAATCCTCCGTGTCCTGTTTTCAGGACACCGCTTCACTGCATCAGAATGCAACTTAACTGTCGATTTTTGGGCTACGTCAATACAAACAATGAAAAGCATGCGAAGCACGATCAGATCACCCCAGTTTCTGGGGAATAAAATAAACTATTCAACGTTTCTTATTCGACACGCCATCGGCATGATCTTTGTTAATAGTTATTGCATCCTCCTCAGCGATTGTGCGTGCTAAGTCTCCATTTTCAATCAAGAGTAAACGCTCCATGCGGAATGACATACTGAAATAACCGGACTTGCTGAATTTTCGGTCAAAATATAGGGGAGGCACAGATGACCCGTCCAAACCAATTCTTGCGCCGTTATCGCATTTTTGGATTGTTGCTCGTGGCGCTATTCCTACTGATATCGGCGGGCTATTTTCTCTTTCGTGTTGGGCCTCAGGAACGAAAAGTAACTGTCGCAGGCGTTGTCGTTCCCGTTCCTGACGGCATGAAAAAGGTATCGGATGGTACAGTTCCGCCGCAAACTCGCGGTGTTGATCAAGAAAAAGTGGCCTTCAAAGGCAAAGTCTCGCCAACTATGATCGCGCGCTTTTATCACAGCCTAATGCCGGCGAACGACTGGCAGCCCGATGAAGTGTTAGGAGCCAAGAGCGGTGGCTACGCTTTCACACGCGGGAATCAACAGCTCATCATCAACATCGCCGAGCCGCAACCGGATACGTCGATCCTAACAATAGTAGTGAATTCCAGTGAGCCACCCACATTAATCGGTTAACGAAGGTCGCCACTCGATCGCACTGTGGCCTTTCGTCTCCAAACAAATTATCAAGCACGGCGATAACTTGTGCCCGCGACCTCGCCAGTGCTTTCCGTACCGTGATTCCGTAACGAATTCGTTCCGCATGCTGCAGTGCAATTGGAGCATGGCACAGCGCTTGCTGTTTAATTTTGTAATTATCCCATCACGCTCACATTTCGGCTCTGTTTGGCGGGGCTGCGATTCTCAACATCCGGTTCCCTCCGCCTCGATAAATCGGAAACAATGAATAGCAAAATGACTGAACAGATAAACATCGAAAGTCTGGGATACGTAGAAGCGCTCTGGCAGCAGTACTTACGAGAGCCGTCCTCGATTCCTGTCGAATGGCAACATTACTTCGCGCAAACCACCGAGAACGGCAAACAAGACGACCATTATGGATCCCCTCGTGACGGTGCATCGACTCGCGGCGTCGAAATTTCGACACCGCGAAACGGCAGAGAATCCATAGGTGCGCCGGCGACCTATTTGATGCCATCGACTCAGCTCGAGGAAATGATCCATGCCTATCGCACGTTCGGTCATCTGAAAGCGCGCATCGATCCGCTGAACTTGCGCAATCTTGCTGTCGTCGACCTCGAGCCCGAAGCCTTCGGCTTCACCGAATCGCATATGGACAAGCTGTTCGCCTCGGAATCACTTCGGTTGAGTGCGCCGCTTACTCTGCGCGAATGCGTCCAATGGCTCGATGATATTTATTGCGGCCCGATCGGCTTTGAGTTCATGCATATTGCGGATCTGACGCAAAAGCGTTGGCTCGAAGAGCGCATCGAGCGAATCGAAGACCGGGCGAACTTCGATCGCGCCGATCAGGTGCGCATTCTCAGCCGGCTCATCGACGCGCAATCGTTCGAACAATTCATCCGGAAAAAGTTTTTAGGCGCGAAGAGCTTTTCCCTGGAGGGGGCGGAGAGCCTGATTCCGCTGCTCGAATTCGCCATTGAGAAAGCCGCCGATCAAGGTGTGGAGGAAATCGTTTTGGCTATGGCTCATCGTGGCCGGCTCAATGTGCTCGCTAATATTCTCGGCAAACCGCCAAGAGACATTTTTCGCGAGTTCATCGACCCGTCGGTCGCCCACGCAGACGGCAGCGGCGACGTCAAATATCATTTGGGCCACAGCCACGATTACCGCACCCGCGCGGGGCGCGATGTGCATCTCTCGCTCTGCTTTAACCCGAGTCATCTGGAGTTCGTCAATCCCGTCGCGCTCGGACGGGTGCGCGCCAAGCAAGACCGGGGACAAGATCGCGAACGCACGCGCGCCATGGCGCTTTTGATTCATGGCGAAGCGGCTCTCGCCGGCGAGGGCGTCATTCAAGAAGCCCTGAACCTAGAGCGGCTCAATGCTTATGAAGTCGGCGGCGTGGTGCACGTCATCGTCAACAATCAAATCGGCTTCACCACGCCGCCGAGCGCGGCGCGGTCGACGACCTACGCAACCGACGTGATGAAAATGCTGCAGATGCCGATCTTCCACGTCAACGGCGATGAACCGGAAGCCGTCGCTTACGCCGTCCGACTCGCTCTGGAATTTCGCGCGCAATTTCGCCAGGACGTGGCCATCGATATGTACTGTTATCGCCGCCTTGGCCATAACGAAGGCGATGAGCCGAGCTTCACCCAGCCGCTTATGTATCAAGCGATCGGCAAGAAAAAAAACATCCGCGAGATCTATCTCGAACGCTTGCTTTCGCTCCAACGGATAACCCCCAAGGAAGCGGCCGATATGGAAGCGGCGCGGGTGCAACGCCTCGAGCGGGAATTAACGGCGGCGCGTGATGAAAATCAGGCGCCGGTGCGCGAAGAGCTGCAAGGTATTTGGGCGGGCTACCAAGGCGGCCTTGAACCGACCGCGGAGGAATTAAAGACGGGCATCGAAATCTCCCGGCTTCCAAATTTGCTGCAAGCACAGACGCAACTGCCGGACGATTTTCATCCCCATCCGAAAATCGCGCGTGCGATGGAAGCGCGGCGAAGAATGGGCGCTGGAGAACTTCCTCTCGACTGGTCGGCAGCCGAGTCGTTGGCTTTGGGAAGCTTAGCCGCCGAAGGGATACGTATCCGTTTGAGCGGCCAGGACAGCGCTCGGGCAACTTTCAGCCAACGCCATGCCGTCCTGCATGATTATCAAAACGGCCAGAAATATGTTCCGTTGCAACACGTCGCTCGTAACCAGGCGCCCGTTGAAATTTATGACAGCCCGCTGTCCGAGGCCGGCGTGCTCGGATATGAGTACGGCTACAGCCTCGATTGCCCCGATGGCCTCACGCTTTGGGAAGCGCAGTTCGGTGATTTTTCCAATGCCGCACAGGTCATCATCGATCAGTTCATCACCACGGCCGAGGAAAAATGGCGCCGACTGAGTGGACTGGTGATGCTACTACCGCACGGTTTTGAAGGCATGGGACCGGAGCATTCCAGCGCCCGCCTGGAGCGCTTTTTACAGTTGGGCGCCAGAGACAACATTCAAGTCGTTTATCCCACGACCCCCGCGCAATACTTTCACTGTTTGCGACGTCAAGCTTTACGGAAATGGCGCAAACCCTTGATCGTGATGACACCCAAGAGCCTATTGCGTCATCCAAAATCGGTTTCACCCATCGGCGATTTTTCAGGTCGAGGCTTTCAGCCGGTCATCGCCGATTTGACTGATCGACCCCCACGTTCCATAAGCCGAATACTTCTCTGTAGCGGCAAGATCTACTTCGACCTGGACCACAGGCGGCAAGAGTTGCGCCGTGATGATGTCGCATTGATCAGGCTCGAGCAACTCTATCCGTTTCCAGACAAGCCTTTGCGATCTTTATTGGCCCAATATCCGAGCGACATCCCTTTGATCTGGGTTCAGGAAGAACCCGAGAATATGGGGGCCTGGTGGTATTTGAGTTTGAAGTTTAGCGATCAGACCCTCAACCAAAGGTCGGTTACCGTGGTTGCGCGCACGCCGTCCGCCAGCCCCGCGACTGGTTCTGCCACGCGGCACAAAGAGCAGCAGAAACAATTGCTCGACAGAGCGTTTGGCACCGCCTCCTCCGATGACCAGTCACAAAAACAAGAGGCGCAAACGGCCACATCACCCGATTGAGGAGATTGACCTTGTCTGTCCCAGTTAAAATACCGGAAGTGGGCGAATCGATTTCCGAAGTAGCCATCGGCGAGTGGCTCAAGCACGAAGGGGACTTTGTCGAACGCGATGAAGACGTCGTCGTGATCGAAACCGATAAGGCCACCGTCGAAATACCCGCGCCGGAATCCGGTCGAGTGACGAAGATTCTGAAACAAGAGGGCGATAGCGCGTCGGTGAACGAGGTCATTGCTTACATCGATAGTGACGCCGTTAACGATGTGCCAAAGAAGAATGCAAAATCGAACAACCGTGCCGGTCAGCGCGACGAGGCGCCGAAAAAGCCCGTCGGCGCCCCGGATGATTTGGAAAAACCTACGACTGATCAACGGCATACCGATGAAATGACAGATTCGACGGCTAGCTCGCCAAAAACAAATGGCGAGGACACAAGTGTGCAACCCGCCGCCGCTGCGAATCTAGAGCCAGAAAGTGATTTGCGAGAAAAGACCGAAGAAGCCGGCACCCTCGACTCACTGCCAGCGCAAAATCGCCAAGCGTTCGATGAGCCAGCTCAGACCCTGCCGCATCGACCAATGGAGGAACACGACAGGGAACCCGCCATAGCGCCTGAAAAAAAAGACAGGATGCAATCGGCTCGGCCGACAAAACCGGTGCAAGATCGTCAGCAAACCACCGAACGCCAGGACAAGACGGTGCCGATGAGTCAATTGCGCCGCAAGATTGCCGAGCGACTGGTCCACGCCCAACAAAACGCCGCTTTGCTCACGACGTTCAACGAAATCGATATCTCGGCGGTCATCGACCTGCGGAACAAGCATCGCGACGCCTTTGCGCAGAAGTACGACACTAAACTTGGATTCATGTCCTTCTTCGTCAGGGCGGCCGTGGAAGCGCTCAGACTCGTGCCTGAAGTCAATGCTGAGATCCACGGCGAAAATATCGTCTATCATAAATTTTTCGATATCGGCATCGCCGTCGGTGGAGGAAAGGGACTCGTCGTTCCGGTTCTCCGGCAGGCGGAGCGCCTGAGCTTTGGCGAAATCGAAAACGCCATTGCGGATTTTGCGCGGCGCGCCGAGCAAGATAAGCTGACACCCGGCGAGCTCCATGGGGGAACTTTCACCATCAGTAATGGGGGAATCTACGGTTCGCTACTTTCCACTCCGATCGTCAACCCGCCGCAGAGAGCAATTCTCGGTTTGCACGCAATCCAAGATCGTCCAGTCGCGCGTCAGGGCGCAGTCGTCGTTCGGCCCATGATGTACGTCGCCCTGACCTACGACCATCGCATCATCGATGGCCGCGAAGCGGTGAAATTTCTAAAACACATTAAAAATCTGATTGAAGAGCCCGTGCGGATGCTGCTCGGGATATAGCGTTCAGCTACCTGCCCACCAGCGAAACCCAGGGTATCGATTAATGTTGCGGTCGCGTAGGTGCGCCATTCCTTATTCAGTATCTCGCATCGGATCTTCGATCGATCATCCGAATGACTTCGGCGTATTATTCATAATCCGAGTTTCCACGCGGTTGCACCGCAATTTCATCGCCATTGCGTAGAGCGTTGACCGAAAGGTCGCGGTCTCGATCATAGACCGGAGTGTTCGGATCGTATCTAAACACGACCAAATTTCGCTCCGCCGTTCGTAGATGAATTTCTCTACGCGCTGCGTCGACGCGTTGCACGGTGCCAGTAACTTCGCGGGACGCGCGACCGCGCTCACGTTCAACCCTGTCGACATCG
>VBKX01000030.1 GCA_005879435.1 Deltaproteobacteria bacterium | reverse complement strand
AAACCAGGCGCCGAAGGGACGCTGGCATCTGGATACGAGAGACCGACATGTCGATTGGGAAGGCTTCGACGCCCATGTGCTGATACCGGAGAACCGCGAGCTGCTTTACACCTGGGATCGAGACTTGGGTGGCGAGCTTGCTCGGGCGTACAACGACGCAGTTGCCCAAGACCTAAAAGAGTGCGCTCATCCGGAAAAGTACATTGGCGTCGCTTGGGTATATCTTCCCGACGTCGAAGAGTCGTGCCGGGAAATCGAAAGAGCGGTTAAAACACTCGGTCTGAAAGCCGTCAAATTCATGGGCGGATTCGAAAACGCGAATCTCGGCGCAGAGAAACTCTGGCCGCTTTACGATAAAATCTGCCAGCTCGATATACCCGTTCTGGTGCACGATACCGCTTCGGACCGCGACGGCCATCCCAATCCGGCGCTGGTGGGCATCGAACAATTATTTCTGGAAGCTAATAATAATGCGCTCGCTTTCCTGTTGGCGTTCCCGTTTCGCTACATGGTCGACATCGGCAGTCTGATCTTGCGCGGCGCGTTGAAAGAATTCCCCAAACTGCGAATCTGTTTCGTCGAAGGGTCGGCGGCATTCGTCCCCTGGCTCATGGAGCGGCTCGATATGGATATCAAAGCGAAGGCCAGACTGGGTAAGCTGCCGAGTGAGTTTTTCAATCAGATCTGGGTGTCGGCGTTCGCGGCGGAAACTTCGCTGAGATACGTCTGCGATTTTTGGCCGGATCACAACCTCACCGTAGGCAGCGACTATCCGCATGGCGATCCATCCGCGACTTGTCGGCGGAAACGCCGTGCGCTTGTTCGGCATGTAGCTCCGTTGGTGATGAATTCTCGGGCGATGAGGTGGATTTTGGACGGAAGCTAACTCGACCGGGAGAAAAAATGGCGCCTTCGATTCATAAGTTATTTGCGATCGTTTTGACGCTCGCTTTACTCCCATTCGGGGTCGGGTTTGAAATAGCCGCTGCTCTGGCGGCGCCAAAAATTGCCATCTCCTTCGCCGGCATCAACCCGCGGCAGACACCGCTTTGGATCGCGCAGGAGCAGGGATTCTTCTCCAAGCACGGCGTGGATGCCGATGTCGTATTCATTCGCACAGGTCCCATTCAAGTTGCCGCGGTAAGCTCGGGCGCGACTCAACTCGCCTACGCAGGGCCGGCATCGATTCTCGGCGCGGCTAGCAGCGGCACCGATTTGAGGATGATCGCGTCGTTCACGAATCGTTTAACCTATACCATGATCGCCAGGCCCGAGCTCAAAAAAGCGGAAGACTTGCGCAACAAGCGTTTCGGCGTCCAAGCGATCGGCGGATCGGTGTGGATGGGAGCGGTGCTCGGGCTGGAATNNNCACTATTGATGTAACCGTGCTTGACGGCGTTTTCAGCCGCCGGCTCAAACAAAAGGGCTTTTCGGTCATCGCCGAGCTTTCGGAAACCAAGATCCCCTACGTCAGCAACGTGATCGTCGGCACCCGGGCGTTATTCCAGCACCAACCGGAGCTGGCCGAAAATATCCTCAAGGCCTTGATAGAGAGTTTGGCATTTATCCTCGCACCGCCGAATAAGCCCGTCGTAGTGCACACGATCATGAAGCGGCTAAAAATCGCCGACAGTTTAGTAGCGGAGCAGGGTTATCGAGACCTAGTGCAAATCAGCGATCCAAAGCCTTATGTGTCTCTCGAAGGGCTACGCAACATCCAACGCCTGATCAAAATACAAAACCCGATCGTCGGCAACGTCAAAGTCGAAGATTTGATCGATAACCGGCCATTGAAAAAATTGGAGGACAGCGGCTTCATCCAAAAGACTTTTAGCGCTTACGGAATGAAGTAGATAAGGTTGCTGCTGTTGATAGTGAAGAATTCGAGTTTAATCATATTGTCGCCGGCAATCTCAGAAGACTACCACTCCGTTAGTCAAATCCAGCGCTGTGATAGGTGGGGTGCCTATCGTCGGCATTAGCCGTACGGGCGATTAAAAACACCTTTCACGAGCAAAATTCCTTACACCTCGCTTTCCAAAATTTCTAATCCGTCCAGACGGTCGATCAGATAGAGCAAGCCGTTGTCGGCGCGATAAACATCGTTGCTCTTGACGGTTTTTTGCCCGCGGCCCGGTTCAGGCACGTAATAACCGATTTCGGCGAGCCGGTATGGATTGCTGATATCGACGACGCGCAGGCCGCCGCTGAACCAAGTCACAAACATTTTGTTGTCGACGACCTGTTCGGCAGGTTGGTGCGCGCCGTACTGGTTGCCGGGAGCGACCGTGGCCGATGCGGCCGGCGCATACGTTGAAATCGGCACGGGTCGTGTTTCATCTGTGATGTCGACCATCCACATAAAGGCGGGCGGCAACGGCGCGCGCTTGCCGGCTTCCTCGTCGACGACGACCATCACGTCGCGGTTCATCAGCTTCCACGGGATCGGCAGCGTCGTGTGAATGGGAGAAGGATAGGGCGGCGACCAGTTGTAGCCGCCAACAAATTTGGGACGGCTCATGTCGGCGATGTCGAGAATTACAAAACCGCCGTGCCAGTAACTTACGTAGAGCCGTTCGCCGCGCCGGATCGGATGATGGCACTGATGCGCGGTGCTTTCCCAGGCGGGCGTCTCGCCGCCGCCGGTCCACTGACCGGGCATCCACCAGCGTCCCACTTCCTGTGGACGGGTCGGATCCTTGCAATCCACGATCATCACGATGCGCCCGATGTATCCCTCGATATGCGCCGAGATGTAGGCGTAGGTGCCATCGAAAGTGAAGCGATGTACACCGCCGTTGGTTTGAAAAAAAGCGATTTCTTTCGGCTTCTCGCGTCTGGAGATATCGTAAATTTTGAGTCCGGTCGGCTGTTTCTCTTTGCTGCGGTACCTTTCCAGGTTCACCAGCATGATGTCGCCGCTCACCTGGACTTTGTGCGAATGCACGCCCTGGGGAATTTCGATCTGCGCGACGGTCTTTGGATGCTTGGGGTCTCTGACGTCGAGGATAGTCGTGCCGTGCGGCGGGTCCATGTGACCGACAAATGCGTAGCCGTCCTCCACTACTACCTGGCCGCCGCCCGCCAAATCCGTCCGACCGATCCGTTTTACATTTTTGCTGATGCCAAATTCAGGCGCGGTTGCTTGGCTCATGAATTTTTCTCCCGTTCGAGTCGAGTAGGTTCTTGTACCAAGCCGGAGGCAAGGCGGTCAACCGGCCTGTTCGCAAATGGCAGCGATCGCAGAAAGGGCACTGAGTTGGAGGCGATGGTGGCCGGAAAACGAGCACGTTCACGTTTCGACGAACACGGCTCCTGAAGGGGTGAGCGCTATGACCTGACGTCAACCGAGGTCTCCCACGGTGCGCAAGATCGTGCACGTGCTCAGCAGCATCGCAACGACTGCCGATCGGATAGCAGTGATCGGGAATATCGAAGGTCAGTAGGCAAAGGCGCGGCGCTACGATGCAGGTGGGACTCTTCAAGTCTGATAAGGCCCTGAAAGCTTTGCCGGGATTACGATTTTGTTCAAAATACTGCCGTTCTAACCGCGTTCTCGCTACGAAAACTTCTTAGCTGGTAACAGCTTAGCCTGCATCTCGGCTCCACAAACCGACTGGCATAGGTTTGGCGTGACAACACCGCAATGATGCCGCTGAACAATTGAGAATCAGTCGGGCTCTGCGGGAATGAGTCCGATCGACAAAAGATTCGGGCGTTCAGTCCGAGCTAAGAGAATTTTTGGAAACAAAAGATAATCCGTTTCGCTTAGGAGAACTTTATGGAACAGGCGTATTCTTGGCTGATCATCTTTTCCGGCGCGACGATCGTTCTCTTGGGAACGTTTCTTTTCGCCGCAGAGCGCGAGCTTGGAAACAAACGACGGGAGTTCGACGAATTTAGGCGCGAGCAAGCGGCCCGGCCCGTTAAACCATCCACCGAAGGTGAGCCGGCTGACGCGCATTCCGCCGCGGAGTTAATCGCTAAAAACACGGAACTCGAAACAGAGAGAGCCGCGCTTTCAACTCGGCTGGGAGAAAGCGAAAAAGCATTAGCCAAGTTGCAGAACGTGCAATTCGAGAACCGGCAATTGCAAGACACGACCGATAACCTCAAAAACCAACTCGAAATCAGCGAAAGCCGGCTAATGGAATCAGCCGGACGAGTTCAAGAAGCCGTCGAACTCAACGCTGCCTTGCAAAGCGAAATCACGAGACTGAAACAACAGTTGACGGAAAGTGAAACGGCGATAGAAACGCTGCAAAGCGCGGCGCGGCGCGCGGCGAAGGCGCAATCGGAGAACCAAGAACTCGGTCTCGAAAACCGGCGCTTGCAAGAAGAAATCGCCAAGCTCGGACGTCAACTCGAAAGCAATGAAGAGCGGCTCAACGCGACCGCCGGCCAACATGAAGAGATCGCCGAGCGGCACGCGCAATTGCAAACAGATTTCGCCGAATCGATGCGTCAATCCGATGTGCTGACGGCGAAGAACAAGGAGCTGCTGGACGCGCTCGACGCGGTGTCGAACAAGCTTGCGGCAAGCGAGAAGAATGTCGAAGAGTTTCGCGCGACTCAAAATGAGGAGCGGTCGGAGAACAAGCAGTGCCAACGGGAAAACGACGACTTAAACGAACAACTGGAGAGGACTCGAGTGCAACTCGGTGAATCCACCAAGCGCGCCCAAGTTGCAGCCGCTCAAAACGAGAAACTGCAGTTGGAAACCGGCGAATTGAAACAGCAGTTAGAACAAAGACAGGCAGCGATCGAAGAGCTTCAGAAAGCGGCAATGCGCTTATCGGAAATCCAACCCGAGCTTCAAACGGTACGCCTTGAAAATCAGCGCTTGCAAGGAGAACTTGAAGAGCAGCGAGTCCAACTCCATTCGACGGAAACGCGTTTGCAAGAATCGACGCGGAAAAATCAGGAAGCGTCCGATCGCTGCGAGCATCTCGAAGCGGAGGTTGGCGATTACAAACAACAGCTCGAAGACAGCCACTCGAAGGTTCGAGAAATCGACGCCGCGCAACAACGACTAGCCAATGTTGAATCTCGCGAGACGATTTATCGGGAGCAGCAAGAGAAGCTGGAAGCGCTCATTGTCGACTTGGAACGCGAGCTCTCCGAAGGAAAGAACCAGGTCCAAGCGCTCGATGAGACTCACCAACGTTTAAGGGAAACGGAGCGGGTCTGTGAGGAGTTGGCCGAGGAAAATCGGCGTCTTGGGGAGGAGGTTTCCGTTTGGCAGGAACGCCTCGCTGCAAGCGAAGAAAACCAACGACAGGTGAATTTGCTGCGCCAGCAGCTCGACGAGTTACGGAACGAGCATGCGCGAGGCCTCGATGGTAATCGGCGAGCGCAAGACAAACTCACCGGCGAACCTATGGCGGCGTCACACCTCACGGCTGGCGCCGGTGGCGCCACGATTATGCAGAGTACGGCGAATACCAATGACCATACCGATGAGCGAATACCAACGGAGATCGCCATCTCGGAAACAAAATCACCGGACAATGGCTTGGTCGAAACCCTTGGCGATCCAATGCATTTTGGCTCAGGCGACACCGCCGCAGGAATCCCAGCCGCCAATGAGAAAGAAGCAAGTTCGCTGGTTTGGGCTTCGGTGAAGCGAAAGTGGCGCGTGGGAGCGGTTGCCGCCACACTGGTTGTGATCGCCGGAACAGTTGCCATGGTTTTTCTTGAGACGACATCTTCGACGTCGGAAGAGTCGGCAGTGGCGCGTGAAACAAGAACCGAAGAATACACGGCTGCGCCTGCCGCAAAACCGCGGGTAAAAGCAACGCCGGGCCTGCAGGGCACATTTGAAACGATTCGCCCAACCACAGTTTACGGCGGACCCAGTGAAAACGCAGAGTTGATCGCCAGTATCGGCGCGGGCGTGAAACTCAACGTCGTAGACTCCAGCGATGGCTGGTTAGAGATCCGCTCCAAACACGGCCGCCCTCCGGGTTATATCCGCCAGGGGGCAGCCGTAAGAATTGGCCAGAACTGATCGAGAGAATTATGAATCGCCCGACGGCAAGCCGGATTTTCGACCGTACTTAAAGGCGTGCGCGCGTTCGGCCTGCGATTGCACGCTGCGCCGACGCTTGATCGTGAAATCATCCTGATCGAACAAGGCGAGGATTAGCCGGAAAGATGTTCCGGCCGGCGAGACC
>VBKX01000292.1:809-4521 GCA_005879435.1 Deltaproteobacteria bacterium | reverse complement strand
ATGTAAAGATACATGACCGGCGTAATATACAAGGTCAAAACCTGAGAAATGAGTAAACCACCGACGACGGCTATACCCAAGGGCTGGCGCGCCTCCGCGCCGGCGCCCCAGCCAATCGCGATCGGCAAAGCGCCAAAGATCGCCGCCATCGTCGTCATCATGATAGGTCGGAAGCGCACCAGCGCGCCTTCGTAAATCGCTTGCGCTGCCGGCTTGCCTTCATTGCGTTGTCCTTCGAGCGCGAAGTCGATCATCATAATCGCGTTCTTTTTGACGATACCGATCAGCATGATCAAACCGACGAACGCATAGATGCTCAGATCCATGTTGAACAAATACAAAGCGATCAATGCGCCCAGACCCGCCGAAGGCAGGCCGGAAAGAATCGTGATCGGATGGATAAAACTCTCGTAGAGAATCCCCAAAACCAGATAAACCACGAAGACCGCGAGCACCAACAGCACCCACAGGCTCTTGATCGACGATTGAAACTCTTGTGCCGTGCCTTGAAAGCTCGTGCTAACCGAAGCAGGGAGAGTTTCGCGCGCCAGTTTATTGATCTGTTCGACGGCAACGCCGAGCGCTACGCCTTCGCGCAGATTGAATGAAATCGTCGCCGACGGCAGCTGTCCCGAGTGGTTCACCGAAAGCGGACCCACCGTGTAAGCAAGCGTCGCCAGCGCTCCCAACGGCACCATGGGTTGCGCCGTCCCTGCTTGGCCGGTCGTAGACCTGATGTTTAGCATCGACAGCGCCGATGGGTCATTTTGGAACTTCGGATCGAGCTCGAGGATAACCTGATACTGATTGTTCGGCGTATTGATCGTCGAGACTTGCCGGGTCGCACCCGGTCTCGGTCCAGCACCACTTTCAGCTGGGGATTTTTGAGCTGTAAATCGCTGCCGACATCGCGAAAATCTCCCATCGCCCGCAAGCGTTCTTCGAACTGCGCAGCAGCTCGATAGAGCTCAGGGGCGTCGGGGCTCTGCAGCGTAAATTGATACAAACTTCGGCTGAGCCTGCCGCCGACCCGAATCACCGGCGGATTCTGTAATGAGACGCGGATGCCGGGCACGCGCGCAAGTTTGGGCCGGAGCTCACGGATCAATTCGTCCGCGCTGAGCGATCGACACGATTTTAACCACGACGATGTCGGGCAGACCACTGGCCGCTGCGACCGCCCTTTGAGTTTAACGAAAATCCGGCCCGTGTTGCCGGACAAACCTACGCCGCCCACGCCGACGCTCGAGAAGAACGACTCGATGTTCGCATCTTTGCCCACGATAGCGGCCAGCTGTTGCTGGTTGCGCACCATCTGGTCGAAGGACACTCCTTGAGCGCCTTCGGTGTTGATCAGCAACTGGCCGGTGTCTTCGCTCGGTATAAAGCCCTTTGGGACCAAGCCGAACATATGGTAAGTCGCCCATAGAATAATGAGGGATGCCACCATCGTGGTCACGTGGTGCCGCATCACCCACGCCAGAGTCACTTCATAGCCCCGATTCATGAGATCCAGGCAGCGTCCGAGGAACAGATAGAGCCTTCCGTGCTTCTGGTCGCGCGGCGGACGCAGGTAACGGCTGCACAACATCGGCGTGAGGCTAAGTGAAATAAACCCGGAAACGAGTATCGCCACGCAAATCGTCACGGCGAACTCACGCAAGAGCCGGCCGAGCATGCCGCTCATGAACAAGACCAACGCCGCGACCAGCGAGATCGTCATCGAGACGATCGTAAAACCGATCTCCTGGGCGCCCTTGACAGCAGCCTCATAGGGCTTCTCACCCTCTTCCATATGGCGCACGATATTTTCGAGCACGACGATGGCGTCGTCGACGACGAAGCCGACGGCAAGCGTCAAAGCCATCAACGACAGATTGTCGAGGCTATAGTCAAGAAGGTACATGACGGCGAAGGTGCCGACGATGGACATGGGCAGAGCCAAGCTCGGAATGACCGTCGCCGAGACGTTGCGCAGAAACAAGAAGATCACCAGGATAACCAGCACGATGGTGCCGATCAGGGTCAACTGGACGTCGTGTACCGATTCGCGGATCGACTCGGTGCGATCGAAGAAGAAGTCGAGTTTAACCGACTGCGGGATTTGCGTCCGCAAACCCGGAAGAATTTCTTTAACCGAGTTCACCACGTCGACGACGTTGGCGCCCGGTTGTCTTTGAATGCCAAGAATGACAGCCCTCTTATCTTTGAACCAGCTCGCCACTTTATTATTTTCAACGCTGTCGATGGCTCGGCCGATATCTTGGACACGCACCGGTGCGCCGTTGCGGTAGGTGACGACCATCGATTGGAAGGCTGCACCGGTCGTCAGTTGACCGTCGGAAACCAATGTATACGCCTGGTTCGGCGCATCTAAAATGCCGACGGGAAGATCGACGTTGCCTCTCTGGATCGCCGCTACGACGTCGTCTATACCGATCTGCCGAACAGCTAACTGATTCGGATCGACCTGCACGCGGATGGCATATTTTTGGGAACCGAGCACGTCGACCTGGGCAACGCCGCTCACCATGGAGATGCGCTGCGCCAGGATCGTCTGGGCAAACTCGTCGACGGTCGATAGCGGCAGCGTGTCCGAGGTCAGCGCCAAGAGCATGATGGAATTATTTGCCGGATTGACCTTCCGATACGACGGCGGGCTCGTCATGGTCGGCGGCAGATCGCGCGCCGTGCGCGCGATCATCGCTTGCACGTCTTGCGCGGCGGCATCGACGTTCCGGCTCAAAGTGAACTGTAGGGTAATTTGCGTGCGCCCAAGGGTACTCGTCGAGCTCATCGAATCGAGACCGGCGATCGTCGAGAAGTTTTTCTCGAGCGGCGTGGCCACAGAGGATGCCATGGTCTCGGCGCTGGCGCCCGCCAAATTGGCGCTGACAGTGATCGTCGGGAAATCGACCGTCGGTAGATCGCTGACCGCGAGTGATTTGTATCCGAGCGCGCCGAAGATGACGATTCCGAGCATCACCAGCGTCGTCGCGACCGGGCGACGTATGAAGAGTCCCGAGATATTCAAGACGCCCCTCCTTCCTCGCCCTTAGTTTTGGTTTTGGCGCGTCCTTTGCGCGCTTCGCCTTTGGCGGCCTCGTCAGTCTTCGCCGAGTCTTTAATATCCACGCGCGCGTCAGGACCGAGGAGGAATTGGCCTTCGCGCACGACCATTTCGCCGGCAGCGAGACCTTTGGTGATCACCGACTCGCCTTGTTGGGTCTGGCCGACGGTGACGAGCCGCTGCTCGACCCGTTTGTCTCCGGTCACCACGAACACTTGTTGGCCTTCCGGTCCGACCTGAATCGACTCCGATGGAATGACGACCGCGTCCCCTTGGGTTGTCAGAGTCAATGCCGCGTTGACGAATTGCCCGGGCCACAGATGGCGCTCGCCGTTGCTAAAGACACCCTTGAGTCTGACCGTTCCGGTGGAACGATCGACGGCGTTATCGATAAACTCGAGCCGTCCCTGTTCCGGCCGCCCCTCGTCCGCTGCAAACGATGCGTCGATAAGGAGTTTACCGCTCGTCATGTGTCGCTTGAGAGCGGTGAGATACTGCTCCGGCACGGCAAAGGAGACAAAAATCGGGCTGATCTGGTTGATCACGACCAACGGCGCGCCGTCGTTGACCCGCACCAAATTCCCTTCGTTGATGAGAAAGCTACCGACCCTGCCGCTCACCGGAGAGTAAATGTAGCAGTAG
>VBKX01000292.1:0-801 GCA_005879435.1 Deltaproteobacteria bacterium | reverse complement strand
TTGCTCTCTCGATACATACTGCTTGTCGACCAGCTCGGCATAGCGCTTAACCTGCTCGCGCGAGTTGACCAGTTGGGCGTTATCGCGGGATAAATTAGCTTCGGCCTGTTTAACCGCCGCCTCGAAGGGTCGAGGATCGATGGTAAAAAGCAATTGATCCTTTTTTACTTCGTCCCCTTCTTTAAAATGTATTTTGTAGATAACCCCTGTCACTTGGCTCTTGATTGAGACCGTGGTGTAAGCTTCGACGTTGCCGACGGCGCGGATCTGCGTCGGCACGCTTTTCTGGACTGCGGTGGCAACTACAACGGGCACCGCCTCCCCGCCGCGCGAACGGCCGGCTCCCCGACTCTGTCCCGGAGCGTCTACTGGCCGGTTTTGGCCCGGCGCAACGCGTTCGGAACCTTCACCGGACTTAGTTTGGGAGCCTTCTTGCGGTTTGTTGAGCGACCAGGAGGTATACTGCTGGATACCGGCAAAGCCGCCCACGACAATGAGAAATGCGATCACCCAGTGAGAACGTCTCATGCGGAACCTCTTGAGATCCTTTTCAGGGAAAACTATCTCCTTTATTGAATCGACCCCGGTTTCAACACGCCAACCCTGGTATCGCCCATGGCCCGGGCCAATTGAGCATCGGCGATCTTGTAGTCATAAATTGTCCGTATATAGGTTGTTTGCGCGTCGGTGTAAAGAGTCTCCGCGTCGGTGACTTCGATGATCGACCCGACGCCGACCTGGTAGCGTCCCTGCGCCAGGTCGAGGTTTTCCTTGGCCGCTTTGGCCGCCGAGTCGGTAGCC
>VBKX01000291.1 GCA_005879435.1 Deltaproteobacteria bacterium | reverse complement strand
TGCCGCGGCCGAACGTGACGAGAAAAATCGGATAGGCAAGAATCACCGGGGAAGAGAACAACGCCGCCAGCAACATCTCGTAGCTGTTACCGATCAGCTTGTAACGCCAGAGCAGGAATCCGGCGAGCACGCCGAAAACGGTCGAGATCGTTAGGCACACGGCGATTTCAAAGAGCGTGATCGCCGTCAACCAGAGCGCGTTGCCATGGATAATTTGCTCGCATAGCACTATCGCCGCGCGCGTCGGCGCAGCGAGAAAAAACGTACTGATCCAACCCACGCGCACCGAGGTTTCGACGATCGCGAGGACGCCGAAGATCCAAAAGAAACGCCAGGCCGCAAGTCGAGTGTTTTCGGACATAATCGGAATAGTTTCACCGCAGAGACACAGAGTTCGCAGAGATCGGGCCGTCCTAAGGAATTTTTTCTTCGCGTACTCTGCGTCTCCGCGGTGAATTCGTCTTGCTACGGCAAAAAGCTCAGATCGATCAGGCTGTTGATCTCCGCCTGGGTAAGCGGCTGATTCAAAAATTTGTTCCTTACGCCGTCGTCGATGGTCGCCTGCAGGCCGCGGATCGGTTTGAGAGTCATCGCCGCTCTATTGTAGTAGTCCCATGTCCTGAGCACGGCGGCCTCCGGGTATTTCATTTCAGCCCGGCGAATCCAAATTTTCGCGGTCTCCTCTTTGTGCTCGAACATGTAGTCGAGGGCGCGCTGTTGCGCTCTGAAAAAACCCCGCACGGCGTCAGGATTCTTGGCGGCGAATTCAGTATTCAAAAAATGCACCCGCGGGGTAATCTCTTTCATCGCCGTAATCTCGTCGCCTTTCACGACCACGCGCAGCACGCCTTTTTCCACCAGCTCCAATTGAAACGGCGCCACCGACCATCCCGAGTCGGCCTGTCCGGTGCGAACCGCGGTGTAAACCTCCGGGATGCCGCCCAGTGAAACCGGCTCGGCGGGTTTCAACCCTTTGGCTTTGATCTGATCGGCGATGGCCATGACCGCCATGTGGCTCGAAGAGCCCGGCCGGCTGTAAGCGACTTTCTTGCCGGCGAGATCTTCGATTTTACGTATCGGCGTATTGCTCTGCACGTACCAAAACGCATCCATGCCGGTAATCTCGGCGCCGGCGATTTTGATCGGCGCTTTTTTCACGAACGCGCTGATCACCGCCAGCGTGCCCGTGCCCAGACCGATCTGGGCGTCGCCGGAAACCACCGCTTGCACGTTCTCGCCGCCGCCGCGGGTGAAAACGGCGTCGACGTCGATATTGCTTTCACGGTAAAAGCCCTTTTCCTGGGCGATGTAAACCGGCAAGGCGACGGTAAACAAGATGCGGTGCGGCACGACAACGATAATCTTCGTGCGCGCGGCGGCTGCCCAAGCGGAAGAAACGAAGGTTAATAGGGCTAATATGACAAATAGGCCCAATAAAATATTTTGCTGCAGATCCACAGTCGGGTTTTTCATTGACGGCCCTCCTTAAGTTCTCTGTTCCGATTGCTTGAAGCTTTTGATCGATTCTTCTCTGAGCGCGCCCCACACCTGGCCGACAAGTTTACCGAATCGGTCCGACGCGATGATCGTCGAGTCGCGCGGATGGGGCAAGTCGATGGGCACAACTTCCTTCACCCGCCCCGGCCGCGCGGTCATGATCATCACCCGGTCCGAGAGCTGCACCGATTCATTGATATTGTGCGTGACTAAAATGATCGTCTGCTTGAGCTGATCGCGGATGCGCAACAGCTCCTCGCCGAGAATAATCCGGGTCTGCTCGTCCAAGGCGCCGAAAGGTTCGTCCATGAGCAAAATCTTCGGTTCGAGCACCAGCGCGCGGGCGATGGCGACCCGCTGTTTCATGCCGCCGGAAAGCTCGGACGGATAGCGCTCCTCGAACCCCGATAAGCCGACCAGACGAATCATCTCACGGCATGTTTCTCTGCGCTTTTCTTGAGACACACCGCGCATCTCGAGGCCGAACTCGACGTTCGCCAAGGTCGTTCGCCAGGGAAAGGTCGATTCCTCTTGAAACACCATGCCGATCCACGGATGCGGGCCGTTGACCTTCTCGGAGCCGACAGTCAATTCACCGCTCGATGCTGCAAGCAAGCCGCCGATAATTCGCAGCAGCGTCGATTTGCCGCAACCCGAAGGACCGATGATCGAGAAAAATTCCCCCCCG
>VBKX01000029.1:5073-20415 GCA_005879435.1 Deltaproteobacteria bacterium | reverse complement strand
ACGACGTTGACACCTTTGCCGTCAGTTAAGGTTCTTACTTCGGCGGCAAAATCCTGTTTCGCATAATTGATCGTCATGTCCGCGCCGGCCGCGCGCGCGAGTTGGGTTTTTTCCTCCGTCGAGACGGTGCCGATCACGCGAGCGCCGAGCAGCTTGCTTATTTGAACCAACAATAACCCTGTTCCGCCAGCGGCGGCATGGATAAGCGCGGTGTCGTTAGGCTTCAAAGGATAGGTGGTGTGAGTCAGATAATGCGCCGTCATACCCTGAAGCATGACTGCGGCGGCGATTTGAAAATCTACGGAGTTTGTCAGTTTGAACAAGTGCCAGCTTGGCGCGGCATACAGTTCGGCGTAGGAGCCGTAGCCGTTAGATATGCCATAGGCGACGCGATCGCCGACTTTGATGTCTTCGACTTCGGGACCGACTTCGACGGCGGTTCCAGATGCTTCGGCGCCAGGAATATACGGCAGCGTGCGACGATGATGGCCGCCCCAGTGAAAGCCGGAGCGATAATAGATATCGAGAAAATTAACGCCGGCAGCTTCGATCTTGACTAAAACCTCACCGGACTTCGGGCTCGGATCGGGAATTTCTTCATAGCGGAGTGCTTCCGGACCGCCGAGCTCATGGACGCGGACTGCCTTCATTCGTAACGGCTTAAAATCAATTATCGAGAAGCGCAATTACGCGTGCGGGTGCCGATTCGGTTTTCCATTTGACCGGCAAGGCGACGACTTGCGCGGTGGATCCGATCTGATCGAGGTTGATCAGGTTCTCGATCTGAAAAATCACTTTTGGCAGAATCGTCCGATGAACGCGCATGGCGCTCTCCAAAATTTGATCGGCTTGCTGATAGTCCGCACCCTTCTCCTCTTGCGCGAAGTCGTAGCCGACAACCGACGGCTTCTTGTTTACGACCCACTGGGCCGCTTCCTTCGTCAGATAGGGGGAGTCGTTCCACCACTTGGGATCGGTGGTATCGTGGCCCTTCGGCCAGTCGGTTCTCAGTAACAGCATGCCGCCTTCTTGAATCTCCACGCCCTGCTGCTTCAGTTTTCGTTCGGCTTCATCCAAGTCGTCCGGTGAAATGCTGGCGTGGGCAATGCCTTTGGCGGTCAGATCCAAAACCACGGCTTTGCCCATCATCGGTTCGAGAGGCAGTTGTTCGATCGACGGTTTATCGCGGAAAAAATGATGCGGCGAGTCGATATGGGTGCCGGCGTGCACGGTCATCTCAACGACGTTGGAGACAAAACCTTTGTCCTCCCACTTGATGATCGGTTTGAGTTTGAAATATTTTTCATCGGGCGCGAAAGGCGCCGAGTCGCACTCTTCCACCGTCATGCTGAGATCGACGATACGCATTTAAATATCCTCCGAGACGATTGGTAGATCATCTATCCCGCCCGCCCAGGAAAAAGTCAACGCCGCGGTGGACGGAGCGGGCGGAGCCAGGCGGCAACCGATGGGGCCTCGGCACATTGGCGAAGTTTGTCTTCAATCTCGGCGCGTGAGGCAGGGAGGCTGGGATGACCGCGGGCGACCGAACCTCGTGCGCGGTGTACTGCGCCGTCGATCATTACAATTTCGATTTCGCTGTCGACGCCGGTCTCATGCTTTTCTTGCCGCAGCGGCCGACGGACGAGCTCGACCCGTTTCATAAGCCTTTTGATCTTTGGATCATGCACCCGTTCGGCGGTGAACTGTTTTAAACCGGCTTTGCCGTCGACGATCGCAACGGCTACGGCAAAGTTGAGGCTGAATTTGGCCTGGAGATTGTCTTTCGGATTTTCATAAACTAAGGGCAGGGCAGCGTTTGTATCAAGACCGACGCGAATTCGATCGATGTTATTCGGCTCGATCCGGTGTCTTACACGTAAATCCAGCGTCAGGTCGAGAACGGGATGGAGCACGCCAGCGCAAGGATAAAGCTTAATTGCTATCCCCGGTTTGGCGATAAAAAACCGCTCGCCGAATCGCAAGAGATCCGTGTTGACCCGACCGCGGCATGCGGCCGAGAAAAACCCCATGGGGTCATCGAAAATATTTTCTGAGGCGGTGAAACCGTCGGCAGCGAGTGTCGTGGCAATCACGCCGTTTTCTGCGGCGCGCCCGGCATTTAGCCCTTTGGCCATGGTGCCGCGATTGGCGCGCAGACCGGAAGCGAGCGTGCCGGCGATGCCCAGCGCGTGGCGTATCGAGAGCGGCGAGAGTCTGAGCAACTGAGCGCAAGCTGCTGTGGCGCCAAATGCACCGAGGGTCCCGGTCGGATGAAAACCGTCCAGATAGTGACTTGGGTCGACGGCATCGCCTAGTCGGCAGGCGACTTCAAGGCCGACGATATAGGAGTTAAGAAGCGCTGCTCCTGTAGCTCTCCGACTCTCGGCTAAGGCAAGCGCTGCGGCCAACACGGGCGTAGTCGGATGGGTCTGTTGCCCCATCGGGCGGGAGGGTAACGTCGCGAGTTGCGCGTCGTCGTAGTCCAGAACATGTCCCTGGACGCCGTTTATCAATGCCGCGTGCTCGGCGGAAAATTTGTTATGCGAGCCGAGCACTGTCGCTTCGCCGGTCAATTTTCGTACGCTGAAACGGCGGCGCAAAAGCCGGCTGGATTTTTCGTTGACGCCGCCGAGCATGGTCGCCAAACCGTCAAGCAAGTGAAGCTTGGCGGTCTCGCGCACGTCGGGCGAAATATTTCTTATAGTAACTCGCCCGATGAAGTCGCTGAGATCATCGGAAACCGTTTTACTGGATTGGCTGCGAGAATTCACGAGCGGAGCTCATTCCGGAAAACGGCGGTTGGGTCGCTTTTGAAATTCGCCGCGTAAAGAGACGGTGGCTATGAGGCGACTATCTCTTTCGTTTGCGCGTGAGCTTGCGTGGATGGGTGTCTTTGGCCTGCTCGATATTCTCACCGCTCGAACCATCCAGTTTAGGTTGGACGTTGTCATTGATCCATTTTTGGTCCCACCATTCGACCGGCAAGACCGGCAGCCCGTGAAGGTAGACGCCGAAATGCAGGTGATCTCCCGCGGCGAGGCCGGTTTCACCGGTTTTGCCAATGGGCTGGTGCTGCTTGATCTGATCTCCCACTTTAACGTCGATGGCGCTCAGGTGAGAGTAGAGCGTGAAAAGGCCCAAGCCATGATCGATGATCACGGTATTGCCATAGATTCCTAAATCCCCGGTGAAGGCGACCACGCCGCTGTTGGCCGCTTCGGCCGCGTAATGTTTCGTGACCGACAAATCGTAGCCCACATGATACGCCGTATCGATCGCTTCGTTGTTATAGATGTAAGTGCGCGCGTCGGCGAAGTTTGCCTCGACTTTTGAATTGGTGAGCTGGCTGAAGGCGCCGTGCCAGAGGATGGACGGCGTCGACTTCTCGGTGATCGAGCGGATTTTGTCTTCATTCTCTTTGCGCAGACTTTTGTTTACTTTAATAAAAATGTCTTTCGGGCTCCCTTGGCGCGCGCCCACGTCATTTAACAACGGCGCGACCTTTTGCTGGATAAAATTGTCGTCGATGCGGATCGTACTCTTTTTGTATTTGACGTTTTTGAGCTCGTAGACGAGTTTCATTTCTCGGCTATTGCCGGCTTTATCGGTGGCGACGAGCGATGCCTTTTCCGTCTCCGGGACATTGTAAGGGTGCGCGAACAAAACCAGGTAATGATCCGGATGTTCTTTAATTTGGCCTTTGTAGCCCGGGAAAAAATAATTGCCGATCTTGACGCCGGACGCGATCGTATCGGGCGACGGTTTGTAAACGATCACGCCGACGCCGCCGAAGTTGACATAACGGTCGTCGGCGATGAGCTCAAGGGACGGCGGCGTGATGTCGATGATCAAGTTCTTTTGAACGACGGACTCATTGCCGCGAAAAAAATTCCACAGCGACCGATCGCGAGCGGTAACGCGCAACACCGCAGGGCCTTCCTTCAGTCCCGTGAGCTTGGACGACAAAGCGACGGCAAGTTTTTTTTGCATCAACGGCTGATCATACTGTTCCGCGGCGAGTGAGTACTCGGTTCCGCCGGAGGTCAGGACTGCCGTGAAGGATTTTAGGCCCGTCCCCTGCTCGGTAACTTCGATCTGCAGCGGCGCTAGTCCCACCGTATCGGTGTCCGGAGTGATCTTTATCTCTGGCCGGCGCCATTCGAAACGGGGCACCAGGACGTACCCGCCGGCGATAACAACGACGATAAGGACAAGGTAGACGAGGCCGCGGCCCGGCACAAACCGTCGTCTGGGCTTACCAAATTCAAGCGCGCTCATGATTTAGTGAATTAAAGATACAATTGGGGAACAGCTCCGACGTTAGAATAAACGCGGGTCGTAGCGATGTCAACTAAACTCGATTGCAATTGCCGTGATCAACAAAAGATTTAAATATATTTGAGCATTCAAACAAGTAGGTAAATGGCGCGCAAGCTCGTTAGAGCATACCTTTGTCGCTGAAGCTGAAAAAGCGATCGCGACCGATGACCACGTGATCGAGAACCCGCACCCCCATCACCTCGCCGACTTCTTTCAGGCGCCGGGTGATGTCGATGTCTTCCGGGCTCGGCGCCGGATCGCCTGAAAAAGCGATCGCGACCGGAGTCACGGATCACCGGATTGTAAACTTCGCGCGGGTGAACCAAAGAAGCCGTGAGCGAGCCCTCGGAGATTTTCACGTCGCGAATTATGCGGTTTTTATTGTTGAGCAGCACGACGTAGAAAAGCTCGCGCTTTTCAGCGCCGAGACTATCGCGAAAATGATGATAGACGTCTTCGGCGGAACGGAGCGGCTGGCCGGTTTCCCATTTCTGGCTGCCGACACGTTTGGCAATTTCGAGACATGCCTTCAATTGCGCGATCTTCGCCGGACCGATGCCTTTTACTTTGCCGAGTTCACCGGAGGAGGCGTCGTCTATGCCTTTGAGCCCGCCGAATTGATTAAGGAGCAGCCGCGCGTGGTCGATGGCGCTCTCGCCCGTGCTGGCGTTGCCGTTTCTTAAGATAATCGCCAGGAGCTCGGTTTCGCTCAGCGATTGCGCGCCTCGCGCTAGCAGTTTTTCTCTCGGCCGATCTTCCTCGGGCCAATCTTTGATTGTTTGGTATGAAGCCATGCGCACCTTGGGCATTAAAGCAATCCGCAACCCCAGCTGAGGAATCCGTCTACCACAGGGCGCGCTGTTTAGTCCAGTACGCGGAGCGCGAGTCCTTTTAAGTATTCGCCTTCGGGGTGATGTAGGCTCACGGGATGATCGATAGGCTGGCTCAATCGCTTGATTATGTTCGCTTTTCGCCGAGCGTCGACTGCAGCGCCGAAAACGACTTTTTGGAATAGGTCGATCGAAAGATGCTGGGAGCAAGAGAAGGTTAAAAGCAATCCGCCTGGACTAAGGTGCTTGAGCGCATGGAGATTGAGAAACTTATATCCGCCGGTGGCGGCATCGATATCGCTCCGCCGATGCGCCAACGACGGTGGGTCCAATACAATCAGATCGAACTTGCGGTCGACTTCCTTCAGATAGGCAAAGGCATCGCCTTTTAATATCTCGCCGGGCTCCGAGGTGAAGCCGTTTAATTCGAGGTTCTGTTCGGCCAGCTCTAGTGCGGGTTTGGACGAATCAAGCGTGACGACTTCTTTCGCTTTGCCGGCGAAGGCATAGACCGAAAAAGCGCCGCTGAACGAAAAACAATTCAAAACGCTGCGATTGCTTACGGCCGTCGATAAGAACGCGCGATTATCGCGCTGGTCCAGGTAAAAGCCGGTTTTTTGACCGCGTCTTATGTCGACCAAAAACTTGAAGCCATTTTCCTCGACCGTGATCGTTTCCGGCGGCGATTCGCCTTTTAGTACGCCGATGGCGGGCTCAAGTCCTTCTTCGTCGCCGACGCGGCCCTCGCTGCGTTCGAAGATTCCTTCAATCGCATTGTCCTTAGTGAAAAAATCGACGATGTCGTTTCTGAAGAGCGCCATGCCGGCTGTGAAAAATTGACAAACGAGAAAACCGCCGTAACGATCGACGATCAGTCCCGGCAAAAAATCACCTTCGCCGTTCACGATCCGGTACGCGTTTGTCGACGCGGACAGATTTCGCTGGCGCAACGCGTGCGCGTGGGCCAAGCGGCGGGCGAAAAAATCGCCGTCAATATCTTCGTTTTGCCATGTTAACAGGCGCACGCGAATTTGCGATTTCGGGTTGTAAAGTCCGCGGGCAAGCCAGTTTTTTTTATTATCGAAGATATCGGCGACGCCGACCGATTCCATTTCACCTTCGATTCTTTCGATCGCGCCGGAGAAGATCCACGGATGGCCGTTGAGAACGGGACGTTCCCGGCCCTGTTTTAGGTAAATGCGTTGCACGGTAGATCAATGAGGCAGAGGGAGGAGCAGGGCATGCCGTGCTCCACCTGCTATTCTTTGCGGATAAACGTGCCGCTCTTGCCGCCGCTCTTTTTAACCAGGCGGATCTCACCGATGGTCATCTCGCGATCAACGGCTTTGCACATATCGTAGATTGTCAGTCCCGCCACAGACACCGCCGTCATCGCTTCCATCTCAACGCCGGTTTTGCCGCTCACGTGCACGGTGGCTTCGATATCCACGCGCGCGGGATCGCGCGCGGCCGTGAGATCGATCTCTACCGAGGTGATGTTTAGCGGGTGGCACATGGGGATCAATTCCGAAGTCTTTTTCGCCGCCATGATGCCGGCGATGCGGGCGACCGAAAACACGTCGCCCTTTTCAATTTTTTCTTCGAGGATCAGCGCTAGAGTTTCCGCGCGCATGTGAATGGCGCCGCGGGCGACGGCGGTCCGGCTGGTGATTTCTTTCGCGCTCACGTCGACCATGCGCGCGCGTCCCTGCTCATCGAGATGACTTAGTTCTGCCATACATACCCACTTTCGAAATTAATCGACGATTTGATTGCCCAATTGACTCAGTCGACGGCAGCGTTCGGTTTGTCGTGACGGACTAGATTTCTTTCTGCGTCGACGTTTTTATGTTACAGAAACCTCATGGATAAGAAAAGCCACTATCGTGTCATTATTTTGGGATCCGGCGCTGCGGGGCTTACCGCGGCAATCTACGCCGCTCGGGCCAATCTTCAACCTCTAGTCATTGAAGGTTCACAACCGGGTGGGCAATTAACTATCACAACCGACGTCGAAAACTATCCGGGTTTCCCCAAGGGCATTATGGGACCCGAGCTGATGGAGGAATTTAAGAAACAAGCCGTGCGTTTCGGCACGGAGATTCTATTTGGCGAAGTCACCTCGGTAAGTCTCAAAAAAAGGCCGTTCGCGGTCGCCGTAGGCAAGGAAACTTACAATTGCGACGCGCTGATCGTCGCTACCGGCGCCACGGCGAAACTGCTGGGTCTCGAATCGGAAATGAAGCTCATGGGGCACGGCGTTTCCGCTTGCGCGACGTGTGACGGATTTTTCTTTAAGGATAAAGAGCTCGTCGTTGTAGGTGGTGGAGACACGGCGATGGAGGAAGCGACGTTTCTCACCAAATTCGCCTCGAAGGTATCGGTCGCGCACCGCCGCGACCAACTGCGCGCGTCAAAAATCATGCAGGATCGCGCGGAGAAAAATCCCAAAATTTCGTTTGTCTGGAATACGGTAGTCGACGAAGTCTACGGCGACCCGAAAGCCGGAGGAGTCACCGGAGTTAGATTCAAGAACGTAAAAACCGGCATGACCGAAGATTTCAAAACGGACGGACTTTTTATCGCCATCGGGCACGAACCGAACAGCAAGCTTTTCGTCGGTCAATTAGATCTAGATCCCAACGGCTACATACTCACCCAGGACGGGACTAAAACTAATGTCCCTGGCGTATTTGCGTGCGGTGACGTACAGGATCATATCTATCGGCAAGCTGTTACCGCCGCGGGCACGGGTTGTATGGCTGCTATCGATGCGGAGAGATTCTTAGAAAGCCAGCACGATTAGAAGAGTCAAACCAACTTACCATCGGGTTTCATGATCAACGAGTCGGTGAGCGGCAGAAAAGCGCGCCAGCCGCCGTCGTCGATCGAACCTATGATGCGCAAGTTTTTCCGAGGCTTCGAGTCCCAGACTACATTGAACTCGATTGGGTAATTTACTCCCGACCCGCCGATCACGACCTTGACCTCGTCGTGGCCGATCAGCGCGACGAGTTCGCTGAAAGAACGCCCTGCAAGTGCGTGCAGCTCGTTTGCAAGGAGCGATTTCGCTTCGGCGTTATTCATCGATCCGCGCGTGATTTTGTTTGGCTAATGGGACAAATGGGGATTTGAATTCAACTCCAGCTGCTGCCAACGTTGGGACATTTTAGATGACCTCCCTTGAAAGATTTCTTGTCCCGCGCCGCCCAAAATCCCTCCTGACCTCCCTTTGGCAAAGGGAGGAATGCCGGCGGCCAGCGCGAAGTATTCAGCGAACTTCGGAGAACGACACTACGACCGAAACATGAAATAGACCGCGCCGAACAGGCACAGTCCGGCCCATAAATAATCCAGTTTCATGGGTTCGCGCAGATAGAGCACCGCAAACGGCGCGAATACAGAGAGAGTGATCACCTCCTGGGTGATCTTCAATTGCGCCACGCTGAACTGAGTGTAGCCGATGCGGTTTGCCGGCACCTGGAGCAGATACTCGAATAGAGCGATGCCCCAGCTCGCGAGCGCGGCGATGTACCATTTCCGATCATTGAGAGTTTTTAAGTGCGCGTACCAGGCAAAAGTCATGAATACATTTGACCCGACGAGCAACAAGGTCATTCGAACGGCGACGGACATTTCTACTTCTTCCTCCAACCGATTGGACTACTGAACGCGGCAGCTCGCCCAAAGACCGACGGCTTGGCTGCGAGCGATGCGTTCCAGTTGGCGAAATTCTACAACGTGGCGAAACGGGAATCGAGTATACGCGTAGGCGTATCCCCGGCGGATGAGCTCGGCGTTAAGCATCGTGCCGTCGTCAAAATAGACGTAGGCTAAGGTGCGGCCGTAGCGGTCTTTGTGATTGCGTACTCGGTTAGTTTCGTCGAGAACCAAGCGAATGGTTCGGTGTTCCACCATGCTTCGGGTGAACTCTTTGGCGTTGTTGCCGAAACACTGCACAGCCCTTTTCGGGTGAACGGTTTCAGGGGTATCAACGCCGATGAGTCGCACTTTTTCGTTCGGACTAACGACGATTGTGTCGCCGTCGACGACGCGAACGACCAGGCGGCTTTCGGGAATTTCGTCGCGAGATTCTCTGGATGGCTCGGAAATGCCAACACGCGCCTCCTGTCGGGATGTCGAACCGGCTTCGAGCGATGACACGACGAGTAAGCCGAGCAGAAATAAAATTTTGACACGCACGATCATTGGCCGGAGCAAGAGCAATGCCCCGGCTAATGATCATGTTACGGCTCTGGGATGCGGGAGGCCTTTATGCGTCGACGGGAGTTCCAAGTAACCGGGGGAGGCTCAACTCGTGTTGGAAAAACAGGCGAGCGGTTACGGTTCGAGTTTTTGGAGTTCTGCGAGAAGATACTCGCGACTTGTTATTTCGCGACCGTCTTTGAATCGGATGAGATACGGCTTGCCGGATGTGCCCGACACGCTTGCGATCTTGTCGATAAAGTCACGGGCCGTTTTTATTTCGGCAGCGTTGGCGTCCCATTTTCCGTGCAGGAGGCGAAGGGCACTCGAGACCTCGTAAGTGGAACCGTTGCGGATAAACTTCGCTTCTTTGAGGTCGCTCACCTGTTTGATCAATGCTTCGATTTTTTGCTTCTCAACTGCGGGACTCTCGGCATAAAGGGAGGACGACGCCGCAAATAGCAGAAACAGCCAAAATGTCGCGATAGTTAGGTTCTTCACTTTCAGGAATCGAATCATTCCTTAGCTTAGACGAACAAAAAACAAAATCGTTTCAACTCCCATAACGAGCCTATTTGGCATTTTTCCGGATCATCTCCAAAACCTGATCGGTGGTTCTGACACGTGCCATGCGCGGGAAGACGGTATTCATGAAAGCCGCCATGGAATCTGCATGGGAATTGCTGCAGGCGTCGCGCACGACGATAATGTTGTAGTCGAGGTCGCGCGCAGAATAGACCGTGGAGGCCACGCCGACGTCGACGGCACCGCCGGAGATGATGATCGTGTCGATGCCGCGCGAGCGCAGCGCTAAATCAAAATAGGTCTGGTGAAAGGTGCTCCAGCGGTATTTGGGAATGACGTAGTCTTCGGGCCGGGGCGCGATCTCTTCGATAACTTTTTGTTCCCACGAGCCCTCCGTCGCGCCGTGCACCGTCGGATTACAATCATCATTCGGCCACGGGCGAAGCCGCATATCGGTGTCGTTGACGATTAAGCTGCGGCTCTCGCCGTCGGGCCGGTGATTGGCCAAGGCGTAGGCGATGAGCATGCTGGTTTGCCGCGCCGTGTTCATTAAGCGCACGGCGTTGTCGACGACGGGTTTCATTCTCTTTTTTGTCTCTTCCGAAGCGCCATGGTAATAGACATTGAGCATGTCGAAGAAAAGCAGTGCGGTTTTCTTATTGTCGAGATAGTTAACATTCACGGGTTTGAACCTCCAGTACGCTCATGCGATTTTCTTAACATGGGTCAGTGATCAGTCTTGCAGATATGCGACTTCCCACCAGTTGCGATTGAGATCGCTCAGCAAAAAGAATTGTCCGTCGCTGATATCTTTAATCTCGTCGATCGCGGTGATGCCGAATTCCTTGCGGCGATCTTGCAATGCGTCGTGCGCCGCCGCCAGCGCGCTTGGCGATTCGACGGACACGGTATATCGCTGCAGAGGTGTTAAGTATTTGCGGTTTTTTTCCGGAATTTCCAGGCTCGCGACATACCAAGGCGTCAAAGGATGCTTGACGTCGTGGGGTTTGCTGGTTGGCACATGGGTGATGACGTCGAGCCCCAGCGCTCCTCTATAAAAGTTTACCGAGGCCTCCAAGTTAACACATTCCATCGTGCCGTGCGTCATCGCCTGCGGAATGTAGCCGCAGCCGGAGAGCCTTTCTTCAGTGAGCTTGGTTTTCCACGGATAAGCAATGTGTTCGGGCAAACCCGCTTTGTGGCGATTCTCATAAGATTCGATTTCCCAGTAGTTGCCGCCGGGCTCGACGAAGAACAACGAGTACGAACCGGCGCGCTCCTTGCGTTTCACAACTTTTTTAAGACCGAGTTTTTCTTTGTTCGCGAGGAGATATTGGTAAGCCCGATCCACTTCTTCGTTGTTCGACACACGCACGCCGTAGTGATTGCGTTCAGGCTTGTCCTTCACCTCAGCGCCGCCTTCGTGAAGGATTAATTTCCAGCCGGTATTCGGGTGCTTCAGCACGGCTTCATGGTCGCGCCGGTCAACCAGATCCAGGGCGAGAACCCGCGTCAGTACCGGTATCGTCTCATCGAGGTAGCGGCATTCGCTATGACCGTGAACGAGGCCGGTGGGTTTGATCACTGAGGTCGTCATAAAAATTTCCTAGCGTAGTTTTTCGCCGATGCCAATCATAAAACGAATCGGCAAATCCGCCAAATGCCGGGTGAAACGTAAAAAACGTCGGCGATCGTACCCCGTGATTACTGGCGACTCGACGTTTCATTTGGAAAGTTCTTTGCCCCAGAGCTCAGTCAAAAATCCGCTCTTCGTGAGATCTTCGGCGAAGCGGTTGTCGACGATGTCGATCGCTTTTTTTCGTGCCTGAGTTCCCGCCTCGCGGGCATGCTCAATCATCTCTTCGATCGCGCCGATGGGTACGGTCATTGGCCGATTGGCGATGGTTTTGGCGAAGGCTTCGTAGGTCGTCTGTAACGATTCAATATCGGTCAGCTTCATCGCCTTGGCGAGCGCGGCTTGGGCTTTGGCAGGATTGCGATCGGCGAAATGAAGCGTGTCGGCTATCGCCGCGACGAATTTCTGGACGGCCAGGGGTCTGGTGAGTATCGACTTCGTGTTGGCGTGAAGCGAGCTGTAGACGAAAGGGATACCGAGCTCTTTCAATCGATAAACGATGTTGAAACCGTCGCGCTTGGCGATGGCGTCGAGGGGTGGACTGACCAACACGGCTTGCACCTGGTCCGATACCATTGCGCGGTATCCTTCGATCTGCCCAGTGCCGCCGACCGGCTGAATCGTTACGTCGCGCGGGCTTATTTTGAATTTCTTCAGCACTTCGAGCGCAAGCCGGTGCGAAAGATCGCCGGCGCGAGAGACGGCGATGGTTTTGCCTTTTAAATCAGTCGGCGAGCGGATGTCGCTCTGGCCCAAGACCACCCAAGGAAGACCGACCAGTTGGGAGCCGATGATTTTCGCGTCGATGCCGGTGACGATGCCGGGCAACGTCGCCGACGCGGCGCACGACAAAAACTGAATCTCGTCGGCATTGAGTGCTGCCAGCGATACGCCGCTGCCGCGAAAGGCGATGTGCTCGACTCGCAGGCCGTACTTATCGAAGATGCCGTTGTCGAGAGCGGTGCCGATGTGGATGAACGCGCCCGTCAATGAGCAGGTGCCGAGGCGGATTTTGATGGGAGCCTCACCCGGTTTGGGCAGATAGGGGTTGGCGCCTGTGGGGCGCGGAAAGAAGAATAGAACAGATAAGACGAATACTGAAAAAGGCTGACAGTTCATTAGTGTTGTGACGTGGTGCTTCACTCGGTGACAATGTGGTTTTTGAGCAGGCCGATGTTTTCGACTTCGGCTTCGACGACATCGCCTGGTTTCAGCCACCATGGTGTTTGATCGGGCTTTCGTCCCGCGGCGACCCCGCGTGGCGTACCGGTAGTTAGCACATCACCGGGATTGAGCCCCATCTGCGACCAGTAGGAGATCATGTCTCGAATCTTAAAAATCATGTAGCTGAGATTCGAATCTTGGCGCGCCTCACCGTTGACAGACAATCTTAATTTCAAGTTTTGCGGGTCCGAGATCTCGTCCGCGGTGACCAGATACGGGCCCATGGGTGCGAAACCGGGAAAACTCTTGCCCATGAGATGAATACCAGTTTTGTTCTCGCCGCGTATCACGTCGCGTGCGCTGATGTCGTTGAACGCCGAGTAGCCGGCAACGTACTCCATTGCCTCATCATTGCTCACATCGACGCAGGGTTTGCCGATGATCACGGCCAGCTCGACTTCGTAGTCTAAATTTTTTACTTCTGGGGGATGTGGGATGTTGTCTTCGGGGCCGATGACCGTCCCAGGGAGCTTGAGAAAAGCCACCGGCGCCGGGGGGCCTTTCTTGGAAGCCATTTCGGCGACATGATCAGAAAAATTCTTACCCGCGGAGATCAGCGCACCGGGGCGCGGTACCGGAGCCATCAAGCTAACTTGCTGACGGTTGAAAACGATGCCGACGTCCAGGTCTGATTTATCGACGTGAGCCACGGCCTTGCGCGCAGCGTCCAAAGCCGAGTGACCGCTCGTCACTGGCGGAATTGGATTCGACGTCGCGAAGATAAGACGCGTAGGCTCGATGGAGATCGACGATGCGGCCGGTATTATCAACAGCGCCGATTCGTTCCTGGTTCTGAGCTGCGTACGTGAGGAGTTTCATCTTCGGACACCCCCTGCCGCAACCACCTGATGAGAGAGCTCGCCGATAGTAGGCGAAGAGCAACGAATCGTTGAGCCGACCTTCAGCGGCACCGGATTCTGCAACCGGTCGCGTTGAAGCGCCATGCTGGCGCCGGTGGCGAGCCAATCGCCCGGCTTGATGCCGAGGGTCGACCAATGGGCGATGATTTGCTCGACGGCAAAGATGCAGTCCAGCAGGGCGAATTTTTGCTTGATCTCACCATCGACGGCAAACTCGACCGCCAATTCTTCAAAGTCTTTTCGTGGACGCGCCACTAGCACGGCGGGTCCGACTGAGGTGCTCGAAGGAAAATTTTTGCCGAGCAGGTTGTTGGTTGTCAGTCCTTCGCGTTTGTTAATATCGCGGGCGGTGATGTCGATCATGAGCGTGACGCCGGCAACGTGATCCCAGGCTTTTTCAGGTGGGATTCTCTTCCCAGCCTTGCCGATAACAATCGCGAGGCAAGCATCGGCGTCGACTTCATCTGAGAATTTCGGCCAAACGATCGGCGCGCCCGAGGCCACGAAGGTCTGCGGCAACTTGTAGTAGGCCGCAGGGATTTCGGCCTTTGGCATCGCTTCGGTGCGAGCCTTGTCGGAAAAACCGATGACAAAAGATTTTTCCGGATTTTGAAACGGCGGCAGTATCCGTACTTCCGTGGGGTCGTAGACGACTCTTTCTCCGGCTGGGCCACGAAGGCCACACACGCCGTTGTTATGGGAGAAAGCTGCGACTAGGTCGAGCATTTTTAACGATTGCTCGCCGCGATCCAAAAATCCCGTAATCGTTTCAGGAAAATAATAGGCCGCTAACTCATAAGAGTGAGTACGGTTACTCTCGACCTGAGCGAAATAGGCGACACAGGCGAGATTCAGATCGAGGAGTTTGCCGTCGACTTCACCGAAAATTCTCGTTTGACCGGGCAGCGAGCTTTCTAACAGACCCAAATAAAGTTTCATTCAAGTCGACCGTCGAATTCTGCGTGAGAAACTGCCCTCCGTCTACCACGGCGGGCGCGGAATTCCTAGCCAAACACTACCTCCAGCGGGATTAGTGTTTTAGAATCTCTTTGGCAGCGAAATAACCGGGGAGGCCGGTGACGCCGCCGCCGGGATGAGTGCCGGAACCGCAGAGGTAGAGATTTTCGATCGGCGTGTGATAGCGCGACCAACCGGGCACGGGGCGCATGAAAAAAATCTGATCCAGCGCCATTTCCGCGTGGTAGAGGTGTCCTTGAGGGAGGCCGTAGGTGTGCTCCAAATCGAGCGGGGTTAGCACTTGGCGATGGAGGACCGAATTCTTAAAGCCCGGTGCGTAATCTTCGATCAAATTCACTACAACATCACCGAGGCCTTCGCGTTCCAGATTCCAGTCGCCATCGCGCAGCTGGTACGGCGCGGACTGCATCCAGACGGACATCGCATGTTTGCCCGTTGGCGCGAGAGACGGGTCGCTGATCGACGGGATGGTGATTTCCAGAAATGGCTGCTTGGAGTAGCGGCCGTACTTCGCGTCATCGGAAGCGCGCTCCAAGTATTCGATCGTCGGGCCGATGTGGATAATGCCACCGAGCGCCGCTGATTCGTTAAGGGTTGAGTTTTTAAACTTCGGCAAGGCGGCCAACGCGATATTGACCTTGGCGACCGTCCCGCGCGCGCGGATGTTTTGCACTTGCAGTATGAATTGCGGGTCCAGGTAAGTCGGCTCAACGAGTTTGAGAAACGTTTGCTTCACGTCGGCGCTTGAGATTATCCTTGC
>VBKX01000029.1:4123-4999 GCA_005879435.1 Deltaproteobacteria bacterium | reverse complement strand
CGTTCCGAATCTCAGCACCGCGCTGTTGGGCGGCGCGGGCGAGAGCTTGCGCTAGTTGGCCAATACCGCCGCGGACAAATCCCGCCGTGCGCAGCGCGCCGTTTGACTCGCCGATTTGGTGATGAAGGAAATTAAAAGCAGTTCCCTGCTGGCGCGGGCCGACAAAGGAGCCGAGGATACCGTTCGCGGCCAGCGACGCTCTGAGCAAGTCGCTTTCAAACCATTCATTCAGCAAATCGGCGATGCTCATGGGCAAGATGCGCAGGAACTCGTACATTTCCTTTTCGCCGAGGCGATGAAACTTCCAACCTATCTTTAGGATCTCACCGGGGTTGAAGTTGTCAGGATTGGCTTTGTCGGGTAACGGTGCGTTGTAAAGGGTTCGCAGAAAAACCGAGAGATTTTTAGTGAGCGCGCAAAAGGTCTGATATTTGTCGGCGTCGGACTTGGAGTGCCGCGCGATCTCTGGGACGGCTTTAGTTGGGTCTCGCGGGATCAGTAAAGATTTTCCATCGAGGCTCGGCGCAAATATCAGAGGATCGAGAGCGAGAATTTCCAAGCCGTGTTTCTTCAAATCGAGATCGGCGACGATCTTAACAGAAAACATCCCGGCCAGGTGCGCGCAGGCGGCGAACTTAAAGCCGGGGAAAATTTCTTCCGTGACCGCGATTCCGCCGACGATCGGCCGGCGCTCCAAGACCAAGACTTTCTTTCCCGCCTTGGCGAGATAAGCCGCAGTCACGAGCCCATTGTGACCGGCGCCGATGATGATCGCGTCGTAGTTTGCCACGGCGAGTTAGAGCAGGCTCCGTTTCATGTCCTTGACTATTTCCAATGCCGCGAGCCGGCCCGACGCCGCCATGACGCCGCCGCCGG
>VBKX01000029.1:0-4083 GCA_005879435.1 Deltaproteobacteria bacterium | reverse complement strand
AGTTGGTCTAACGTCAATCCGCCCTGAAAGATGTTGCCTTCCGTGAGACCAAATTCTTGTTCCAGATCCCAGGGTGTGACGACTTGGCGATGCAGGATGATGTTTTTCAAATTCGGCGCGTATTCGCTCAGTGTGTCGACCACAGCATCACCCAATGCCTCGCGTCTTTCCGGCCAAGTGCCGTTTGCCAGGTGATAAGGCGCGTACTGGACGAAGATCGACATGACATGTTTTCCCGGTGGCGCCATGGATGGATCGAGCACCGAGGGCAGGATGACATCCATGTAAGGGCGGCGTGAGAAGCTGCCGTACTTGGCGTCGTCATAGGCGTGCTCGATGTAGTCAATGCTCGGGCTGATCGAGATCGCTCCCGCTAAGTGCGGGCCGTCGCCGGGCATGCTCGTGAAATTGGGCAGCGCGTCGAGCGCGAGGTTAACTTTCGCGGATGAGCCGCGGATTTTAAAATCATTGATCTGCTTGATGAACGCCGCATCGAGATGCCGAGTGTCGACCATCTTTAGAAACGTGCGCTTGGGATCAACGCCCGAGACGATGACTTTTGCTTGAACTTCTTCACCGGAATTAAGCACGACGCCGTAGGCGCGGCCGTTTTTGACGAGTACCTGGTCGACGGGCGCTTGAGTACGGATTTCCGCGCCGTAGTGACGCGCCGCGTCGGCGATCACGCGGCTGATGCTGCCCATGCCGCCGCGAGCAAAGCCCCACGAACGAAAGGCGCCGTCGAGCTCGCCCATGTAATGGTGCAGTAAAACATACGCCGTTCCCGGCGAGCGCGGCCCCATGAACGTGCCGATGATGCCGCTCGCGGACATGGTGGCCTTGAGCACGTCGGTCTCGAACCATTCGTCGAGAAAATCCGCCGAACTCATCGTCATGAGCTTCGTGAGATCGTAAAAAAGCTTCTCACCCAAGCCGCGCATGTGATTCCCGACCTTGGCCAATCCGAAGAGGTCTTTCGGATTCCACGTGGTGGGCTCGGGTGGGATCATGCCGAGCAGTGGCTTAACAGTCATCGCCATCTGCACCATCAATTGGCCGTACGGCTCGTAGGCCTCTGCGTCGATCACGGAATGGCGCGCGATCTCGCGGCGCGTCCGGGCGTGATCGCCGCAGCGGAAAAGATGATCACCATTCGGCAACGGCGTGAATGTGCTGTCGAGGGGGATGATTTCGAGATCGTAATTCGCCAGCTCAAGCTCGCGGATCACCTCTGGACGGAGCAGGCTGACCACGTACGAGCACACCGAGTACTTAAAACCGGGGTAAATCTCCTCGGTTACTGCGGCACCGCCAACCAGATGGCGGCGCTCCAGAACAAGGACTCTCTTGCCGGCTTTCGCCAGGTATGCGGCGCTGGTGAGGCCGTTGTGGCCGGCGCCGACGATGATCGCGTCGTAATTTGCCATGGCTGCGATTTGCTTAAGAGCGCATATTTGGTAATTTCGTCTGCGAAGTCAACGCGCCAATGGAGTATTTGTGAATCGAAAAAAGCAAAACCTGTCCTGACCTAAGGCGAAGGATCGAACCCCCAAAATCCTAGATGCCCATCGGAACGCCCTTTCACCCACGGACCTCAGCGCTCTGCGCGAGCCAGAACTGGCGCACGTGGTCAGGCTATTTCGTTGCCAGCTCTTACGACGTGATGCATGATTACGAGTACCACGCCATTCGAAACACCGCTGCGCTGATCGATATTTCTCCGCTATACAAATATGAAATTCGCGGTAAAGACGCGTTGCGGCTGGTCAACCGCGTAATCACCCGGGACGCTGCGAAATGCGCGGTCGGTCAGGCACTTTATGGCTGTCTGTGCGAAGACGATGGCGCAGTAATCCAAGACGGGACCGTGTTCAGACTGGCAGGGGATCATTTTCGCTTTCACCTGGCAGATCCGAGTCTACGCTGGTTGAGGCTCAATGCCTTCGGAATGAACTTGTCGATTGATGAGGTTTCCGAACAAGTCGCCGCCCTTGCACTCCAAGGACCGAACGCGCTTAAGATACTGGAACAAATTGTCGACGCCGAGGTGGACCGTCTACGATTTTTTCGACTGACCGCCACCAAAATCCGCGACATCCCCGTCATCGTTTCACGCACCGGATACACGGGCGATTTGGGTTATGAAATTTGGTTCGACGCGGCGCACGCGTTATCCGTCTGGGATATTCTTATAGAGACGGGGAAAGCGTTCGGGATCAAGCCTGCAGGCATGTTGGCACTCGACGTGGCGCGGCTCGAGGCCGGCTTTATTCTTTTGGAAGTCGACTATATCGGGGCGGAAAAGGCGATGATCCCATCGCAACGCTATTCGCCCTTTGAAATCGGCTTGGCTTGGACCGTCGACCTGAAAAAGGAACATTTTGTCGGCTGCGAGGCCCTAAGAAGAACAAACGAACAGCCTTGGTCTCGCCGAATGATCGGTTTAGAAATGAGTCTCCCCGATTACGAGTATCGATTTCATCAAGTCGGCTTGCCGCCACAAATTCCGCTGGCGGCTTGGCGTGGCGGAGTGCCGATTTACAAAGAAGACCGACAAGTTGGACGTGCGACGACAGGCGCTTGGTCGCCGACATTGAAAAAATACGTTGCCCTAGCGATTGTAGAAAAGTCCTGCGCCACACCCGGGACGCAAGTCGAAGTGGAAGTTACCATCGAACATGCGCGCAAGACGACTAGCGCGACTGTCGTGAGAACGCCCTTTTTCGATCCACCCCGCAAGCGCGCGCTGGCCACGCCCTCGAACGGACACGGATCGAACGAACTCGGTTAAGTCGAGTAGATCTCAACGCACCGGGCGTATCGCGACACCGCGGCTTTCCAGGTATCGCTTACAGTCGGCGATCGAATACTCGCGGAAGTGAAAAATCGACGCAGCTAGGGCGGCGCTGGCCTTGCCTTCGGTTAATCCTTCGTAGATGTGTTCGAGATTGCCAACACCGCCGGAAGCGATAACCGGGATGTTGACGCGATCGGAAACGGACCGAGTTAATTCCAAATCGTATCCTGCCTTGGTGCCGTCCCGATCCATGCTCGTTAAAAGAATTTCGCCCGCGCCGTAGCTCTCCATTCACTCTGCCCACTCGCCGGCGTCGATGCCCGTCGGATTTCTGCCACCGTGGGTAAACACTTCCCAGTGATCGCCGACGCGTTTGGCGTCGATCGCCACGACGATACACTGGCTGCCGAACATTTTCGCTGCTTGACGGACAAATTCGGGCCGGACGACCGCTCCCGTGTTAATGGAAATTTTATCGGCTCCAGCTTGTAGGAGCTTACGAATATCTTCGGTCTTGTTAATCCCGCCGCCGACGGTGAGCGGCATGAAAACTTGCTCCGCCGTGCGCGCCACGACGTCCAGGATGATCGCTCGATTTTCGTGCGATGCGGTGATGTCGAGGAAGCAAAGCTCATCCGCGCCCTCGTGGTCGTAATATCGTGAGATCTCGACCGGATCACCGGCGTCGCGCAGCTCGAGAAATTTTACTCCCTTTACAACGCGCCCGGCGTTTACGTCTAGACAAGGAATGATGCGCTTCGTCAACATCGCGCGACGAAGTCTATCGGAGCGCAAAAGCGACCACAAGTAAGTGCGGCGAGGTTAAGTCATCTCAGGGGGTTACTCTGGCAAATCCTCGCACGCGCCATTTTCCGGCGTGGGGGAAATGTCGGCTCTGCGGCGGTACCGGATCGGCGCAGATCGTTTCTCAGCATTTGGTTTTAGCGTCGTTCTGCTCATATTATTCAATCTTTACAGGTAAATAGAATATCCCAGGAAACTAAGTTGTACGACTTTATGAGTGATGGCGAGCGAAAAATAGACCAAAAGCCGTGCGATCTTGCCAGAATGTCCTAGCTAATACCTAAAGAATTTGCCTTAACGTACAACTTTAGGCTTGACAGGTTTGGATGCTTGGGCTAAAAGACGCCGAAAGTAGTACGAAATGCGTAATAAAAAATTCGGAGGCAAAGGAGGCAAAGATGGAGAAGAAGTTTTGGGCATTAGGGGTGCTTGCTGCTTTCCTGTTAGCTGCGGGAACGGTGAGAGCCCAGAGCGTCGATGAG
>VBKX01000290.1 GCA_005879435.1 Deltaproteobacteria bacterium | reverse complement strand
ACCGGCGTGATCTCACCTAACTGCAATCCAGTCGCCGCATCGATACCACCTTTGACGCAGGTTCCGTTGTACGCTTCGATGCGTTTGAAATAGTTCTGCACCAACCGTGTCGCAGTGATCTGCTTGGCGCGGATCGCGCGGTGCACGTCGGCGATAGTCGCTTCTTCGAGGTGAAAACGCCACGCCTGCCCGGCTTGCGCCGCTGCACAAAGTAACAATGCCGCGCTCGCCGCTGCGGTCGCGAGCCCCGCTGATTTTCTCATCTTCACGGTTGGACCTCCTCGCTGACAATCTTTTAGGCGCCGCTATCGCTCAGCGCCACCAACGCGCCGTGGTGTTCGGCTTTTTTTACCGCGACCTTTTCTACTAAATCGCGAAAAGTCGTGTTGGGATCACAGCGCACGCTGAACGCGACCACGAAGAGAGTGATCAAATCCTTGGCGTAAATGTCATTGTCGGCCCACTCGGCGATCTGGCTCAAGGTATGCTCGGGCCTCAGTTGCTTGATCTTCAAGCCGACGATTTCAGCAAGGCCGGCGGCCAGTTGTTGCGCCACCAGCCGCTGCGCCGGCGGAAAATCCAAGCGTATAAAGGCGACTTCCAGCGCCCAGTCGATGCCTTTGGGCGCAGAACGAAAAACCATGCGGCCTAAAGTCATCAGCAGCAAAACCGCGCCTATCAGCAAATAAATGGGTGCCATCGACATTGTGAATAGGCCGATTCACGTTTGATTCGCCAGCACGGCTCGATAGCGCACCCGGTTACTTCTCACCCGCGTCAACGCCTGATTGACATCCATCATCGGGTATAGCTCGATAACCGGTTTGATCCCGTGCTCAGCCGAAAATCGAAGCATGGTTTTGATTTCCGAATTCGAACCCACCGCGCTGCCGCCGATACTTTTTTGGCCCTCGATCAGGCCGAAGGCCGAGACTCTCACTTCACCGGGCGACGCTCCGACGATACAGACCGCACCATTGGGTTTTAATACGTTCAAGTATTCGGCCCACGGCCGGTCGGCGGAGACCGTAGTCAGGATAAAATCACAAGACCCCCCCGCCGAAGCCAGCGAGCCGCTGGGGGTCGTATGCACAAACTGATCGGCGCCGAAGCTGCGCGCTTCATTTTCTTTATCCGCCGTGGTGGAAAATACCGTGACCGAGCACTCCATGGCTCTTGCATACTGTACCGCTAGATGACCCAGCCCGCCAAACCCAAGCACCCCGACACGGTAATTTTTCTTCAAGCCACGGCGCCAAAGCGGCGCAAACACGGTAATCCCGGCACTGAGATGAGGAGCGGCAAATTCCGCCGGCAAAACGTCAGGAATCGGCGCCGCAAACCGCGCGTCGACGCGCACCCGCGCGGCATAGCCGCCGTGGCGCCCGACGCAAGTGGGTCGAGCTTGTAGGAGATAATAGTTTAGGCGATTCGACATACCGCCGGCGACTATGTTTCTGATTTTTCTTTGATCCACCGGGCGATGCCCTGACTATCGGCATCGGTCAATTCGCTCAACCCATGGGCGACGCCGTCGCGATCGGCCGCAGGCCGATTCTGGCTCACCTTCCATTTGCCGATTAATTTTGTGATCGAGATCTCGATGCCGACTATCGCGCCGAGCTGTTTGTCAATGAACGGCGGCGGCGCGTCGGTAACGTGCCACGGGGCACCGCGGTCCGACTCAAAACGATTTGTCAGGCGAGTCACCAAGCCGCGCAGCCACTCTCGATCGTGCAGTATTTTCATTTGACCATACGCGTGGACGACGATGTAATTGTATGTCGGTACCACTTCGCCGGTGTCATTTTTAGACGGATACCACGACGGCGAGATATAAGTTTGCGGCCCGCCAAAGATCACCAGACTTTCGACGTCGTGGAAAAAGTTACGCCAAACGGGATTGGCGAGCGCGACATGTCCGCGCAGCGTGCCGAATGGCGCAGGCTCTGCATCGATTTCAAACGGAATGTGATTTGCGTTCAGACCCTCGCGATCCAGCGTCACCAATGCAGCGAGCGGTCGCTCGCGGATCAGCTGATGCAGAACCTGAACGCGTTGTTCGTCAAAATGTGGCGGAACGTACATGGTACCTCGTCGGTGCTGAATTGTTCGTCGCGCGTGCGACCGGCGGCCGCGCACCGCACCGGAGCGCACCGATCCTGGTTCGACCGTTTGATCCCTTCAGACGGCGACCCACAGTTTATAACCCCAACGCGCGTAAATCCAGATTTTTGCCGCGCATCGGCGGACACCAAAGATAGCCGCCGGAAATCGTCGACGTAAATTTAAACAGCGCGTCCGTGATACCGTCTTCGGCACCGATCATGCGTTTCAGCTGGGCCTCGAAGGCGTCGAACGATTTACCGAAAGCCACGAAGTTCAAGCCGCCGCGCGTGCCTTCAGCCCAAGCCCGCGCCAAAATGGGTCGGAAAAGTCCGTAAACCGGCGATGGTCTTTCCCAGCGCAATGACGGTCGGCTGGCCGATCCCGACCACGATTTGATCGCCGTCTGCCAATTCAACCAGGTGCAGCAGCGCATGGCGCGGCTTGACTCCCGCTTTTAGCGAGAAATTTAGATAGCGCGCCAGCTTCGGCACGGGCGCGAGGATTCCCGGCTGCACATTCCCCATCGGCTCTCCCTCGGTGATTAGATTTCAAACTTTGTAAAATATTGCGCCTTCGATGGCAAACCGCAAAAAGTTTCCCGCGAAAATTACGCGCTTTGAGGCGAGATGGGTAAGTTGTTCGAATCAGCTAAGAATGCCGCAGCGAGATCGGTGAGCAGCCGCTATTTTAGCTGTTGCTCTAGTTCGGCCAGCCGACGCTTGAGCGCGCTTTCCTCTTTCCACCTTGCAGTTTCATCCCGCACGATGGCGGCGATCATTCGCCCTCCGGGTCCTGCAGGCTCAAGTAAAGTCACGGTGAAGGCGATCGACAGCGCGCGACCGTCCTCGTGTTGCGCCGGAACACGCAGCACGTCCGATTGGTATTTGCTCGTTCCCGTTGACATCACCTGCCGATAGCCTTCCCAGTGCCGGGCGCGGAAGCGTTCAGGAATAATGAGATCGAGGGATTGGCCGATTGCTTCCTCCGCGGCGAAACCGAATATACGCGTCGCCGCGATATTCCAAAAGATGATCTTCCCGTCCGCTCCTGCGACGATGATCGCGTCCGCGGCAGCGCGGACAAAGGCTTCGAGATCTAAGCTTTGAGTCATTGAATTCGCATCGTGAACTTAATCGCGGTTGGACAGCGATTTTTTTGTTGAGATCTTACATCGATTCGCTGAAAGGGACGATTCTCGTGGGCGGGTGGAATTCTACGCTCGGCGCGATTGCCCGATCGCAGCAACACGAGTTGGCAAACGCTGCGCAAGGACTCCGGCGCTACCATCGCCCCCGGCCCGGGCCGTAGGATCTTTTGCCCGCCGAGCGGCCGCCGCCGAAGGCCGGTTTCGGATTGGGATCGAGCAATCGGCAAAAGGCATAATTGAATCCGTCTAATTTGACCCGGGGAATCTTCTGGCCGATGAAGTGCTCGATGGAGGCGACTTCCTGAAGATCCTCTGCGGTCATGATGGTCAAGGCATCGCCGACGCTCTGGGCTCGTCCCGTTCGGCCGATGCGGTGCACGTAATCCTCCGGATGATGCGGCACGTCGAAATTGATCACGTGGCTGATCTGTTCGACGTCGATGCCGCGCGCGGCGATATCGGTGGCGACCATCACTTCATACCGGCCGTTGCGAAATCCGCTGAGGGCGCTTTCCCGTTCGCGTTGCGTGCGGCTCGAGTGCAACACCGCCACCGCGTGGCCCTGCTGATGCAACTTGCGCGCGACGCGGTCGGCGCCGTTTTTCGTGCGACAGAAAATCAGCACCTGATCGTAGTCGGTGCGGCGCAGCAATTCTTCCAGCAGTTCTTGCTTCTGGCCGACGTCCACCGGATATAACGCGTGCGTCACCGTCTCGGCCAGCGCCGCTCGCCGGCCGATTTCGATCGTTTCCGGATTGCGCAACGCCCATCGGCACAGCTGCTCGAGCTCCGGCGGTATGGTCGCCGAAAACAGCATCGTCTGGCGATTACGCGGACAGCGTTCGACAATCTTGCGCACGTCCGGCATAAAGCCCATGTCCAACATGCGATCCGCTTCGTCTAAAACCAAGATTTCGATCTGGTCGAGCCGCAACATGCGTCGCTGCATCTGATCGAGCAACCGCCCGGGAGTCGCGACAACCACGTCGACACCCTGCCGCAAGGCCTGATCTTGCCGTCCATAACCGGTGCCACCGAATATTACGGCCGTGCGTAAGTCGGTAAAGCGGCCATAGTCCCGCATGGCGGTTTCGACCTGCGCCGCGAGCTCGCGCGTCGGTTCGAGCACCAGCGCGCGCAGCTTGCCGCGTTGGCCCAAGCGCGAGAGCAGCGGCAGCGCGAACGCAGCGGTTTTTCCCGTGCCGGTCTGAGCCGAGCCGATCACGTCGCGGCCCGCCATGATAAGAGGAATCGCGCGCAATTGAATCGGTGTCGGGTCGGTGTATCCGGCGGCTTTTACGCCATCGAGCACCTTCGGTGAAAGTTCGAGCTTACTAAAAGGCACAGTAATTTATAGGCATAAGACGAGCAGCATCACAAACGTTTTGACCCGAAAACAAGTTTCACTATCGGGTGTGTATATCAGGAGCAATTCGTGGAGAGCCAAAAATGGGCCAAGCGGGAGCCAAGCGGCCACGATTGAAGGGCTGTTCAAATAAGAATCTAGCGCTTTAAAAGCTCGACGCGAACGGAAAACTATCAATAATTTAAAAACCCGTCTCCGTTCCTCCTGAGCTTTGTCGTCGGATGAACGGCACCCGCTCGGTGGGTTATTGGTACTTACGGGCACCGAGCACGTGGCGAATGAAATCGCCTTTCGCATTGGAGTATTCGTTACCCCGAGTGATGCCGCGCGCAAGAATCGCGCGTTTTTCCACTTCATACGCGCGCCTTAACTCCGCGTTCTCGCGCAGTAGATCGCGGAATCGAACGAGGCTGAGCGCTTCGATGGTTCCCTGTTCGATGATATGCGCGTGCAGCCGATAATTCCGCCCGCAGTACTCGACGCTGCCAACTCGCATTGGCCGGGATTCGGGAAACGCTTCCGGACCACGCTGGCGCTGAAATCCCAAGCGATCGAGAGTTTCTCGCGCTGACTTGAGACAACCTGGCGTGTACGCCACGAGCAAGTCGATGATCCCTTTTCCCCAGCAACCGGGCACGGCGGTGCTGCCGATGTGTTCGACCGTTAAATTGTCCTTGTCCCTTACGATAATGTCA
>VBKX01000288.1 GCA_005879435.1 Deltaproteobacteria bacterium | reverse complement strand
TCATGATGCGCTGCATGGCGGCGAGAATCTCGCCCTGATCGAAACGCTGGCGCGGTTGCGGCTTATCGCCGATCACGATACGCACGTCGACGGCGCGCGCGCCCTTCTCCGTCGCGAAGATCGGATTGAGGTCGACTTCGAGAATCTCGGGAAAATCGTTCACCAGCTTGGAAACTTTGGCGATGATATCGGCCAGCGCGGAGCGGTTCACGCCTTTCGCGCCGCGCACGCCGCGCAGCACTTCCGCCGCGGCAATTGAGTCGAGCATCGACAGCGCCTCTTTCTTGCCGACCGGCGTCATGCGGAACGTGATGTCTTTCATCACTTCGACCAGTACGCCGCCCAAAGCGAAGGCGATCATTTTCCCGAAGCTCGGGTCGGTGACAGCGCCGACCATGACTTCTTGGCCGCCGTTCACCATCTGCTGCACCTGCACGCCTTGAATTTGAGCGTTCTTCCGATATCCCTTGGCGTTCTTGACCAGGCGATCGAAAGCGCGGCGCACTTCGCCAGCGGTTGCAAGTCCAATAATGACCCCACCCGCCTCGGTCTTGTGCAGGATATCGGACGATACGATTTTCAAGGCGACGGGGAAACGCAGCCGCGTGGCGATCTTAACCGCTTCGGTGGCCGTCTTGGCAAAGCCCTGTTTGGGCGTCGGAATCCCATAGGCGTCGCACAACCACTGGGCCTCTGGAGCCGATAGAGCGCGGCCGCCGTTTGACAGCGCGGTGCCGATCAGTGCGCGCAATGCATTCTTGTTCATCAATACCTCTGCCGTGACTATGATTTTTTGGATTCGAAAGGAGCTTAGATAGCGCCCTCTTTTTGCGCCTCTTCGACTTCGTCGTCATCCAGGCCCAAGATGGATCGCAGGATCTCGCCGGTATGTTCGCCCAGGAAAGGTGAACGTTTAACATCCGTCGGCGAATCCGACAGCTTGATCGGGTTACCGACCGTCAGAAATTTTCCCCGCTTCGGATGATCGACTTCGACCACCGTGCCGGTTTCGCGGAGCGATTGTTCCTCCGCGATCTCGCGCATGTCGAGGATCGGACCGCACGGCACGTCGAATTGATTGAGCTTGCGCATGACTTCGAGCTTGTCGAGGGTCATCGTCCACTGCTCGATGATTTCGAAGCACTTACCGAGCTTCGGCAAACGTGCCTCCGGCGTCGCCCATTCCGGATCGGTAATCAGCTCGGGCCGGCCGCACATTTTCATCAAGGGTTCCCACCCGACCGGCTGGATGATGATGTAGATGTAATCGTTGGGTCCGCCGCCTTTGGTGCGCACCGCCCAGCCCGGCTGGCCGCCGCCGGATGAGTTGGCGGCCCGCGGCACGGCGTCGCCGAAGACGCCATTCGGGTATTGCGGATATTCCTCCAGCGGGCCGGCCGCCAACCGTTGTTGGTCGCGCAGTTTGACTCGGCAAAGATTAAGAACCGAATCCTGCATGGCGCATGTGACGCGTTGTCCCCTGCCTGTTTTCTCCCGTTGAAATAAAGCGGCGAGAATTCCTGCAACCAAATGCAGTCCCGTGCCGGAATCGCCGACCTGCGCGCCGGTGACCAGCGGCGGGCCGTCGTCGAACCCGGTCGTGCTCGCCGCACCGCCGGTGCACTGGGCGACGTTCTCGTAAACTTTGCAATCTTCGTACGGGCCGGGACCGAAGCCCTTCACCGACGCGTAAATGATCCGTGGATTGAGTCCCTGAATCGCCTCCCAGGTAAACCCTTGGCGGTCCAACGCGCCGGGCGCGAAGTTTTCCACGAGGACGTCACAACACCGAATCAGTTCGCGGAAAATTTCTTTGCCCTTCTTCGTTTTGGTGTTGAGCGTGATGCTCCGCTTGTTGCAGTTAAGCATGGTGAAATAGAGGCTGTCGACATTCGGTTTGTCGCGCAACTGACCGCGCGTGATGTCGCCGCGGCCGGGCAGTTCGACTTTGATGACGTCGGCGCCGAACCAAGCCAAAATCTGCGTGCAGGTCGGCCCGGACTGCACATGGGTCATATCGAGAATGCGAGGGCCCGGATTGCACGTGGGTCATATCGAGAACACGAATTCCATCGAGCGCTTTTCCCATCGATTACTTTTCTCCTTGGATGATCATCATTGGTGTTTGAATTGCGACTTGCTTTACACGGTTCAAGGTTCCGGGTTCAAGGTTCAAGGTGGCGGGGGCCGACATTGAACGTTGAACTTTGAACATTGAACTCGGAGGTTCTCGAAACACCTATTTGTACATCGTCTGCGCCTTGGTGCCTGGCGCGTATTCATTGATGTCGACCCAGATGTTGACGATGGCACACTGACCGCCTGCGACCCGCTCGCGCGCTTTCTCGAACGCCGGGCGAATCTGACCCGGTTCACGCACCGCGATGCCCCAGCCGCCGAAGCACTCGGCGAACTTCTCGAAATCGACGTCGCCAAGCTTATTGCCCACGCCGCCGCGCTCGGGACCGTACTTACCGATCTGGCCGCAGCGGATCTGATTCATCGCGGAGTTGTTGCCGATCACCGCCATATACGGCAGCTTGAAGCGCTGCGCGGTTTCCATGTCCCACGCGGTCATGCCGAACGAGCCGTCGCCGTAATAGCATGCGCGGCTCCACCGCCGTCGCCGTAATCGTCACGACATCGCCGCCGTCGCCGATATACACCGTATTGTCGGTCAAGAATTCATTGATCTCATAAGCGACGCGGTAAGGATTGATCGGCACAGACTCGGATTTGAATGACGGCAAAAGTTTTTCGTAAGCCTTCGCTTCCGCGGCGCGCAGCTCTTTCATCCACTCGGCGCGTTGCGCGTTGCCTTTCGAGGCGCGGCCGGAAGCGGCCTGCTCTACGGCTTTCAGAATCGCGCCGCAATCGCCGACCATGCCAAGCGAGACGTCGCGGTTCTTGCCGACGTTGCGGTAGTCGAGATCGATTTGCACGACGGTCGCGTCGGCGCGCAAACGCCTCCCATAACCGAGACGAAAATCGAACGGGCAGCCGACGATCAGAATCACGTCGGCTTTGTCGAACGCCAAACTACGCGTGCGATTGAAGCCGTGTGGATCGCCCGGCGCGAAGATGCCGCGTCCTGAGCCGTTCATGTAACCGGGAACGTTGAGCGCGCGGCAAAATTCCACGGCCGCGTCATGGCCGCGGCAAGTCCAAACCTGCGTGCCGAATAGCGCGGCCGGCCGCTCGGATTTCGCGAGAATATCCGCCAGCCGTTCGATGTCGGCTGGATCGCCAATTGATTTTGTCGAAGCGCGATAAGCACCAGGCTTGGGGATACGCGCCCGCTCCAGCGGCACTTTAGCGTCGAGCACGTCGCGCGGGATTTCCAAATACACTGGCCCCGGCGCGCCGTTGACCGATTCGCGAAACGCCATGGAAACCATGTCGGCGATGCGCTCGGTGTGCGGCACGGTGGCGGCAAACTTTGTAATCGGCGACATGATGTCCACGTGCGGCAAATCTTGCAGCGAGCCCATCTTGTGCTGCGAGAGCGCGCCCTGGCCACCGATCATCAAGAGTGGACTCTCCGCGCGAAACGCGTTGGCGATGCCGGTCATCGCATTGGTCGTGCCCGGCCCCGCCGTCGTCACCACGCAACCAATCTTGCCGCTCTGGCGTGAATAGCCGTCCGCCGCATGCGCGGCGACCTGCTCATGGCGCACATCGATAATCTTGATGCCTTCGTCGAGACAACCGTCATAGATGTCGATGATGTGGCCGCCGCAAAGCGTCCAGATCACATCGACGCCTTCATTCTTTAACGCCTTGGCGACCAGATGCCCGCCGGAGATCACTGGGCCAGTAGCTTCTTTTTTGGTCTCGCCGGTCGTTGCCATGATTCCCTCCCTTCGACTCGTTGCCTTTAAAGAAATTAAGTTCGACCGTTTCAAGCTCGATCGAGCACGGCAAAGCGCATTAATTTAATCATCGCTTTGCCCACCCGTTCGTTACAACGGTCTAACTCAGCGCGTGAAAAACTTTTTGTAAAGCTGAGACTAATATCGCGCGGATTAACTGTCAGACTTGGGTCTGAAACGCTTTGGTCTACCTGTTAGTTTACTCGCCGATGCTCGGACTCTCTGAAGCTTTCCTCCTAAGATACAGAATCTCGCCCTCGTGCTCAAGCTTTACACCCGTCCGCGGAGCGGCGGTTTATCTACGGGGCGTCGCCAGTGGCTACCGGCGGTGTTTGGCTTGATAAATCTTCTCACCGCTGACATGCGCGGCCTTTCGTCCGCGCATGTCAGCAGGCATTAATTGGCAGGACCGAAATGGAAAGGTTATTGCCAGAGTTTCCCTAAATCCTAGCCTTCAGAATCCCTCGCAGCGGCGCGACGCCGGGGATCTGCCATTCTTCCCACATTTGATCGACCATGTTTTGAATATGCGCGTAGTGTTCTTCTTTCAAATGATCGAAGCGCCCCTGTTTCGAAATAAACTCCTTGACCGGAATGCGACCCTTGCCACTCTTGCGCGCGTCCCAGGTGTAAATGACGTTGCCGTCCACGACCTCGTAGAGCGGATAGATGCCGCATTTGATTCCCAACTCGCCAAGCTCGTTGGAATAGCGCGGATGATAGTCCCAACCCTTTGGACAGGGATCGTAGGTGTGGATGAAGGTCGGGCCGCCGATGGCGAGCGCCTTTTGGACCTTGTTCAGATAATCCGTCGGCGGAAAGGTGGCGCAGGCAGTGGCAACGTAACGGCAGGTCGGATGGCCGACGGCAAGCATGCCGGCGACGTTCTTCTTCCAGCGCCTCTGCATGATCGGATGCTTGGTTCCCGGAGGCGTGAAGGTCGTCTGCGCGCCGTAAGTCGTCGAGCCTGTTGCTTGGATATCGGTATTGGCGGCCGATTCGTTGTCGTACATGATAATCAGCAAGTCGTAATCGCTCTGCAACGCGGCGGAGATGCCGCCGATCCCCATATCGCCGGCGCCGAGATCGCCGGAGAAATTGATGACGTTGATCTTCTCGTCTTTGATCTTGCCCTTGCGCTTGAGCGCTCGCAGGCCCGCCGCCATGCCCACGGCCGAAGAGCCACCGGCGCCGAGCTGCGTGTGCATCCACGGCACGATCCACGGCGTGGTCATGTACGAAGTGTTGGCCACGTACATGCAACCGGTTGCTCCCGTGACCACCGAGCGCGAACCCGCAACCTTGATGAAGCCGCGCATGGTCGTCGCCGACTCGCAGCCCTGGCAGGTCCGATGGCCGGAAGTATAGAGCTCTTCCAGCGGAATTTTGTGAACGCCTTTGACTTTCTCGTAATCGATTGTCGGTACGGTCGACATAATGTTTCTCCTATTTTTACTCTCTTAGGCCGATCCAGGTTACGTATTCATCCAGGGAATCTTTCTTCGCCGCCTGTTGGGTGATTTCGAACATCTTCTGAGCGTCGGCGATCGACAGATCGCGCCCGCCCAAACCACCCATGAAATTAACGATCGCCGGCCGGTTCTTCGCCGGATAGAGGCAGGATCGGATTTCGTGCATCAAGATGCCGCAATTGTCGGGCGATCCGTGAGCGAAGTCCCTGTCGACGACGCCGACCGCTTTAAAGCGGCTCAGGGACTCGCGCAGCTCCACCGTCGGGAAGGGCCGGAACCAGCGGAGATTCACGTAGCCGACCTTCTGTCCCTTCTCACGCAAGCGCCTGACCGCCGTGCGCGCCGGAGCTGCCACCGTACCAACGCCGATCAGGACCGCTTCCGCGTCGTCGGTCATGAACTCGTCGAAATAGTAAGGCGCGGCGTAGCGATCGCCGAAAATATCGTTGAATTCCTTATAAGCATCCTTGATGACACCGCGCGCCCGCTTGGCGGCTTCCCAATTTTGCCTGCGAATCTCCATGACCCAATCCTCGTTGGCTTGCGGCGCGACCGAGATCGGGTTGTCGGGATGGAGCCGCCGCTCGGCGA